>CAZVXJ010000318.1:0-3714 GCA_964631675.1 uncultured Alphaproteobacteria bacterium | reverse complement strand
AATCACCCACAGACTCCATGATCATGCGCCGATACTTCTCCATATCGAAGACGTCATCATCTACAAAGTGCTGCGCTGACATCGTTGGCCCGGTACTTATAAACAAATCCAGCGCATCAACAAGACCCGGTACCTCCTCTAGACCTGGCACGTCCGCTACCAGCAACGGCTCAGAACGTGACCCCAATAGGAGCAACCGTATTGCCTCGCGCTTCTCCCGCGCCCGTTCACGGGAGTCACGCATCATCTCCCGAAAATAGTCATTGTCAAAGACACGCTCATCAAACAAGAACCGGGACCGCACCACACACCGGCAGGCAGTACATTCATAATGGAGAAAACGCAGCGCAATCGGAGCATCACAGCACTCAGACCGTTGAAACGCGACCGTCGGATCCAACACATGGCCGCAATCACACGCACACCGACTATCGCCGACCATCCGAAGGCTCCCAGCACACTCCAGGCATGCATAACCACTCAACAAGACCTCGAAGTAGAACTCACGCGCCTGCTCCTTAAACGCCTGCAACCGGGCCAGCACTCGAACTATCCCAAACACCAAAGGATTGTCGCGATAGAAATCTATTTTGAGTCGTTCCTGCATGAAAGCCCGGCGGGCCAGGCCCAAAGCGAGGCCCGCCGAGACCCGAGAATGAATCGGAAGTTAAAAACCTTTCGGGAAAAAACACCGGGTGCACATCCAGACGAGCCTTGCCGGACAAATCCAAAACAAAAGCAGTCCCTACAAGAGGGACTCGGCATCTACACGCAGTACAAAAAAGGAGGTTAAACCATGAAAGACGCAACAAACACCCAACCGAATGGAAATCCAAACAAGAACAACGTCCAGATAAGGGAGAGATACCTTGAGAGCCGATTCGGGCCCATGCTCGATTTAGTCGCGCACTCGACCGACAAGCAACCAGTCCATGTCGACATGTACATCCGCAAACCCAATCCAGCATGCGCACACTGGACCATTATTACCAGCGGGATGAGCGACGAGCCCATGAACATCCCTGCCACTGCCAAAGGAATCTTGGCGCCACGCTGCGAACTGATCATGTACGCCAACAAACCCAAGCCATGGATGTTCATTGTTCTGAAAGCAATGGCGGAATTCGTAACGCGTCAAAAGACGTACTTGTATTGGTACCACACATGGACACCCAACGGAGCGTTGACGGGCACAGCATCCCAACTCACGGGCTGTCTGCTCCTGCCACCCCATCTCGACGAAAGTTCGCAGAACGATCTTCAAATCGATGGGGACAGAGTTGAATTCCTCTGGGTACTTCCCATCACCGAAAGTGAGCGCGATTACGCGGTCCAAAACGGAAGTGAGGCGTTGGAAGAAGCTCTGATGACCTCGGGGCTTGACTTGTTAGATTACGAAGGGCGCGATTCAGTCGCGTGACCGTAGCGAGAGCGCGGTCTTGCTACGTATGAAGAAATGAAGACCAGTCCCGCAGAGAGCTTACTCATGCCAACCGAGATCCCCCCATCCATCGGGCAAATGGTTGCCATCAGGCGGCATTGAATCTGGTTTAAGGTCTGACGTTCCGAAAGGGTCCTCGTGCATCGGATCGTATTCGACCTCACCGAGATCAACTTGGCAGAGCGTATATAACAAATCCAAACCAACTCGCTGCATCTCTGTATCGAGTGTTGAGAATTCGCTCTGAAGTTCGGTCTCTATCAGTGGGTCATGGCAGTAGACGACGCCCTTCTTGTCAATCGTGGCCTCTTCGATCTCCGCCCGGTTATTCAGTCGCACAGCGCGGTTTATCAGGCTCCGCACGCGGTCGGCGCGCTCAATGTCAGAAAATCGCTGTGGACCAAGTTCATCACGCATGAAGTAGACCTCCATCCGAAGCTGGCAAGACGCATCGGAACATTGCTACTGCTTCGTATTTGTCGTTATACCTTCGTCAACCTCACACGGCCGGTGAAATGCACCGTCCGCAACTGAGGATCCAAGCTCCACAGGCACCGCAGAATTACCATGACCTGGGCACCACGCGGCAAGATGTTTGCACAAGGAAAAGAAGACGTGCGCCTTATCCTTTGAGTGCTCGAGGTACTGGACCAGTTCTTTGTCGGTATCCTGATCGGGCGCGAGTGAATTGACCGGGAAATTGGTTCGCATGACCACCTGCCACAAGACCTCATTGTGAATAGCGGTAACCAGCTCTTGAGGAAGATCGCCGTATTCACCTAAGCGCTCTTCGCCAAGCATCTCCAGGATATGTTCCGCCGCCGCGGAGACCTTGCGTTCCAGCCATTTCCCAAACACTGTCGCAGGCGGAGATTGTCTCTTCATCTGAACACCGCCATTAATGTAACCCCAAAAGTTGTTCACACGCGCCGCATTGGCACCGCCTAATCGACAGTTTTGCTTATAAGCACGCAATACGGAATCTGATCGGCGGAAATATCTAGCGCGCACACGCGGACATAACCGCCGGCAGAGACGTGCCAAGTCGCCGCGAGTCGTGAACTCGACGACTCCGCAGCGGCACAGAGCAAACCGTTGCGGTTACGCAATTCCAGGCGCAGTTTGGCGGTGCCTTGCCAGGACAAGGAGACGCACCATTTTCCTTGCTCGCGGATCGCGTGGTCACAATGAGGCATAGAACGACGCAGGGTACCGACCAGTTCCAATCCATTGGTACGCGCCATTTCCGGAATCGTTAGCCGCGCTGTGCGTATATCAACGTTCATGACGGGCCTTAGGACTAGGAAGCGGATTAGTTCCTTTATTTTGCGTGATTGCTGTGCGGCGCCGTGAAACGCCGTAAAGAGGACACTTCCACCACCCGGCACGTCGTATCCCAGAACAATCGGTATATCTTCGGCCGGGGACTTTTGCGGCGTGAGACCCAATTCGGAACCTGGAATCGATACATATACCTTGACCCACTGACTTCTTTTGGCAATCAGAAAGCGCCAGTCACCCACGTCAAAGTGGAGGCACAGCATCCCGCCCAGGGCTTCCTTCAGGCCTCGGTCAACGACCGTCGCCGAGAAGTCTCCGAAATCCATCGGCTTGCTAACCCGGAACACTTCGGGAAAAGCCCGCGCAACAAAAGTCGCCTGCTGGTCCGAGGCGTACACCGTACCGCCTTTCTCGACAAACTGACGCAGGCCGCGCGCGGAAATAGCGCTGGGGCTGCCACAATTCAAGAACAACACAGCGTTCGCAGGAGTCGCATGCCTGAAATTCTCCGCCCGATCGAACTTGAATACCGGCCCCATGCGTCGAAGGACACGTCCCACATCGTCATATCCAGGCTCGTTCACGAACAAACGAGGAACCCTTGCGATGCCTGGCAAATGGTTAGGGTCACTGGGCGCAGTGTTCTGTCTATCAATCGCTCTGTTCTCGCTTTTAGTCATCGCGCGATGCCTCTAGAGTTGCCGGCATGTCGTTCCAGATCCGACCATCCAATACACGGCCTGCCTTCACCCACTTAACGTCCTCCCTGAATTTTGGCTTCTTTTGTAGACAGGAACTCAAGGTGGCCCATTTTTCAGGACTGATCTGCATACACGAATTCTTCACCGATACCCTTTTGACACGTAGACAGCAAGCAACTAGGAGAAATCGAATAAGCCAGAATCATCCCATAGGCGCTATGCAACGATTACGCACTTCCTCGTCAGGATATCCGTCAATCTGAGCGCGCACTTGCTTTGCATCGGTCTTAG
>CAZVXJ010000317.1:0-3731 GCA_964631675.1 uncultured Alphaproteobacteria bacterium | reverse complement strand
CGGTCACAAGATAAAGCGCCGTTCACATATCGATAAAAAGTCGGGCGTCCCGTTGGTGGGACGCCCGATTCCTTTTTGACTAGTCAATTTTGACCTTTTTGAAATCAACCCCTTCCGGCGCTGGCGGATACTTGGGTTTCATTTTTTTCAGTGTCTCATGCACGATGGTTGCCACCAGCCAATCGCGATACCACTTATTATCCGCCGGGATGACATACCACGGTGCGTGTTTCGTGCTCGTTCGCGCCATCATTTCCTGATAGGTTTCGATATACCGGGGCCACAACTTTCGCTCCGTCAAGTCAGCCGGATTGAACTTCCACTGCTTCTCCGGATTATCGAGCCGCTTCTGCAGCCTTCGCTTCTGCTGCTCCTTTGAAATGTGCAGATAGAATTTCACCGTGGTGGTTCCCGTTTCGGCCAGCATCTCTTCAAATTCGAGAATCTGCCCGATCCGGACTTTCATCTGCTTGTCATTCATCTGCCCGTGTACTCTGGGCCAGAGAATATCTTCGTATTGAGAACGATTGAATATTCCAATGAACCCCTTGGCAGGAAGCTCCTTGTGAATCCGCCACAAGAAATCGTGCGCCCGCTCCTCGGGGGTCGGAGCCTTAAAGGAAGTTACCCGGCAGCTCTGTGGATTCACACCGGACATGACCTGCTTGATCGTTCCGTCCTTGCCTCCTGCATCCATGGCCTGCAAAACGATTAGGAGGGCCTGTTTGGACTCCGCATAGAGCCGCTCCTGAACTTTGGCCGTCTCAACCACCAGCTTTTCGACCTCGACCTGAGCCTGCTTTCTTCCTGCATCCGAGTCTTCAAACTCGCCCGTATCTTCAGTATCTATGTTGTTTAGCCTGAGTTTACCCGTTGTTTTTACCAGGTACTTTTTCATCGCCCTTGATCTGCCTTTCAACGGAAGTTACTTGTTTTTGGTTTTAGTTTTCCGGCCCCACTTTGCCCTTGCCTTCTTCGCCGCCTCGACCCTATATTGTAGCTGATTTTGTACAATTATTCCACGGAGTAGCTGCCATGAAACTCAATCTTCCGCCCGTTCTATCGCCGAGGCAGGTCCCACGACCTGCCCGGAATCTTGCGCTATTGGCACTATTTTGCATCACATTCCAGAATTCAATCGCCCTTGTTGTCCCCGGCTTCGTCACCGGAAACACATGCCCGGAAAATCACTGCCCGGCTCTGGCAGGCAATGAACACGTAGAGACGATTACCGTCAACTCCGCAGGCTATTACCGATTCGATGGCTCCGGCACACAATTCGTTCTGGACATGAAGCTCGGTACATCACCCTGCCTTTCCAATGTCACTGAAGTTATTGGCACCTGCAATGGACTGGATTATATCACCTGCTTGTTTTTGAACGTCGGCACCTACTATCTGACGATTGCCTGCGGTCCGGCGTGCTGCGGCATCTGGCAAGTGAATGTGACCGCGTGCACCGTCGCACCGGGAGAATCATCCGCCAATCCGATCATTGTACCGTCGCTTCCCTATAACACGACCAACAACACCCAATGCCACGACAACGACAGCGAAATTGCCGGCTGTCCGAGTGGTTCAGCCGGTAATGATTTATTCTACCGCTATACCCCCGTTTCCAACAACACGCTGAACATCACGCTGACCAACACGGGGACACCGCCCTATTACGGTCTGTTGTTTGTGAACGGCGTCTGCTATCCTCCGACAAACTGCTGCGTGAACATTTCAAACTATGCCGTGTCGAACGGTGTGCCGATAGACCTTATTGTGGACGCCTGCTGCCGACTCGGCGGCAACTATCAGCTGCAGATTACCGAGAACACGCCACCGCCGTGCCTGCAGTTCTGCGGACTTTATCCGCAGGATTCCGAGCAGTGTTTTTTTGGCTATGTGGACAATTACAACGGCGGCTGTGATGAAGCCACTTTCGCCGTTCAGGGCCTGCCGTGCGGAACCGGCATTTGCGCCTATTCGGGAAACTACTTTACCGGCGGCATGTGGCGGCCGGATAATGACTGGTATGAGTTCACTCTCACGCAGCGCCGCAGTGTCATTTTCCAAATTAATGGCGAAATGAGAAACCGGGTACGCATTTATCAGCGCGGAGCCGCCGGCTGTGCTGACCGGGTATTATTGCATGACGCCATCCGTGACTCCTGCATGCTGCACCAGTGGTCGCTTGAACTCGACCCGGGAACGTATTGGATTGCCGTCTATCCCTATTCTCCCAGTCTGAATGTAAACGCTCTCCGTTACGTGCTTTCCACAACTTGCGGCCCGCCCGCCTGCGTGACCAATTATTGCAGCAGTCCGATTAATGTGACGGAAGGCGTGAATTTCGACAGCACGATGACAAGTTGCTGCGCCGCGGACGTTTTGCCGCAAGTTTATACCAACGGCTGCGGCAGTTCGGCCCGCAATTCCGGCGGGGACCTCATTCATTTTGTTTGGCTCACCCAACCTGATACGTTGGATATCATCGCCTCTTCACCCACGCTGGACCTGCAAATATTCATATGCGGATTCTGCGGCTTTGACCCGTACTCATCGTGCGTCAACTCGCGTGATCTGCTCGGTGCGGGTCTTGGCGAGAGCATCATCGGTCTCGCGCTTCCGGCAGGGTTTTACAACATTTTCACCTCGGCATTCGGGGAAACCTGCGGGGCAATTCGTACACAGATTTTGTTCGGTCCGGTAATTCTTGATTCACCCACAGAACTTGTGATCCAGCCGCAGGCTGCCAACATTCGCCTTGCCTGGGATCGCGTGAGTGGCGCGTCACAGTATCATGTTTATCGCGACACCGTTACTACAATTACACCTGCTCCCGTGCGGCTGATTGGCACAACCAGCGATTCCACGTACACCGATCCCGGGATCATCAACACAGCAAACTTGAAGTATTTCTACGTTGTGACGGCGGAGTGAAGTTGTGCGAAGCAAGGCCGCAGAGGGTGGAAGACGCGTACAGAACTCTCCGTTTGCTCGTTTTGGTTGTTCGGCTCTAAATTTCAGGAGAAGAGCATGGTCCGTATTATTTTGGGTTCGATTGCCGGATTTATTGCATGGAACGTCGTTTGGCTTGGCAGTGAGAAACTTCTGTCAGCAATTTGGCCGGACTGGTACGGTGCCCATCAAATCGCATTCGAAAACGCCGTGATCAATGGCGGTGATTTCTCGCCGGACACGACCATTCTCATCATGAACATCGTCCGGGGCTCACTCATTGCGGTCATGTCCGGTTATCTGGCGGCACTCATCGCCCGCGAAAACAGGCGCTCACCCTTGATTCTCGCGGTACTGCTGGGGGGCTTTGCTGTGCTCATCATGGCGATGTCGAAGAGCTATATTCCCCTCTGGTATCCCATAATTTTCACGGCACTCCTGATCCCAACGACATTGTGGGGCGGAAAATTGAAGCAGGTCGCGTAGCGGGCTGAGGGGCTCGCCGTAATCAGCGAAAAAAAAGCACGCCGAAGAGTCTCTTCGGCGTGCTTCATTTCAGCAGTGTTTTTCTCCCCCCGCCACTCTCATCTCCACCAAAAATCTCTTCCCGGCAAACTTGTCAGATCCACAAGCTGCCCCGGTTTCGGCGTGATCACAGTTTGCGACTTCGCCTGAGCCGCTTTCAGAAATCTCTCTATCGGTTCGTCCCACGCGTGATACGCCAGATTGAACGTGCCCCAATGGATCGGGACGGCGTACCGGGGTTGCAGCAGCGCCACGGC
>CAZVXJ010000316.1:0-3736 GCA_964631675.1 uncultured Alphaproteobacteria bacterium | reverse complement strand
GACGTGCGACGCCCGGGGTACGGGTGAGCGAAGCTACACCGGGCTATTCGGGCAAACACTACACGCTCATTGCCGCCTTAGGTTTGAGCGCAGTCACCGCCACTTGGTTGTTGGAAGACGCCATGACGCGCGAGGCGTTTGATGTGTATGTCACCCAAGTCTTGGCGCCGACCTTGCAAGGCGGCGATGTGGTGTTGATTGATAATTTGAATGTGCATAAGAGCGACACCGCACGGCAGGCGATTGAGGCGCGTGGCGCGCGCCTAGAATTCTTGCCGCCTTATTCGCCCGACTTGAACCCGATTGAGAAATGTTGGGCGAAAGTCAAAGGCGTTTTGCGACGACTGAAAGCCCGAACCGTGGACGAGTTGCTGGACGCATTAGAGATTGCGTTTCAAGCGATTACGCCCGACGATGCCCGTGCTTGGTTCGCTCATTGCGGCTATCTCATCCCTTGAATCATTTAGGAATCCGCTCTAGTATCACTTTGCGAGCCGGACTCGCAAAGCTTTGTCACGAATTCTAAGGTTTGTGCCAGCTCTTCCCGCGCATCATCAAACTGGTGCAAGAGCGCATGCATCCTCGGCACCAGTGATTTCAGTTGTGAACTCGAAGGATGCTGCCCTGGGATGGGAGTGTGATTTAACTGCATTCGAATGCTCTCAGTCCCCCGGATCATTTTCTGAAAGAGCTCGCTTGTCTCTCGCATAGGCTTTATGCCAAGCTCTTGCTCCAAGATTGTTTCACAGCGCCGGTACTGTGAAAGCGCATCGTCTGGTTGTTGGTTTAATATGAATAGCTTTATCAATTCGCGCTGAACCTCTTCTCTCAATGGATCATCCCGCAAAATACGCTGGGCACAATTTATCGCCTGGAGATATTCACGCTGGGTGGTGTGAAATACCATGAGATGGATCAAGGCTTGCATAAATAGTTGATGCAGTCGATCGCGCTCTATCAGACACCAATCCGCGTAACAACCTTCCATCAGCTGACCTTGATAGAGTTCCACAGCGCGATGAAGCGAGTTTGTGGCTATCTCCGGGGCGGTTCTGTGTAGGCGTTGAGCCAAGGAAATGTGCTCTTCAAACTCACCAGTATCGAGCCAGCACAGTGCATGTGGATTGAGTCCAATCCTATCGTCATCGATTACGATAATGGGAGTTGAGACACCTTGAAATCCGCCGACCCACTGGCGAAGGCGCCAAACGGCTGTGTTGAAGGAGTGTCGCGCACGAGGTTCAGGGGAATCGCCCCAGAACAATCCACTAAGCATTGAACGAGCATGTGCAGTCTTCCGAAAGAGGACCAGGAAACAAAAGAGCAGTTTCACTTTTTCGGTTGGAAAGTCGGGGGTGTGACTATTTCCGTAAAGAATGCGTGGTAACCCTAGGAGATGAACATTTAGCGAGTCTGTCATAGTGCTCCTTTCGCAAGCAAAATCCAAGATCTTGCCTTCCGCATGTGGGAACCTTCTTCACCATTATCCCGTCAGCCGTTCAGGGGACACTGACTACATTACATATCACACCTCCGCTCATGGTCACTCGTCTTCACAATCCATAAAAGGTGCTCGTCACTACGCAGCCCATCACTATCCGGGGTCGGACGATGGCTTCATTACGTTTCTTGACATCCCGCAGGCTTTTCAGAAGATGTTGCCGAATTTGAGGGCATTGACGATCCTATCAAGCCGTCAGAATAACGTTCGATAAGCCGTGCCTTGGATCGATCTAAACTGGAAACAGGATACTGTGCGAGGCGTTTCAAAAGCGTTTCGCGGAACGGTTGATAGCCGTTTGATTCGAAAATCTCGGAAGTGGGAGATAGAAAAGTCGAAACCATCTCAAACAACCCCTATACAAAAACAACGCGCTGAGAATTCCATGTTCTAAGAAGATGGGATTCTCAGCGTGCCTTCAATGCATGAGCAAAACGACAAGAGCATCACGTAAGTGTGGATGCGTAATCAGACAGGCATGAACAGGTTAGTGATTGGTGAGCTCTCGCGATCAAGTGTCTGCCAACAGATCAAGTTATCACATTGAGGACTTTATAGCATATAGTAGTTCCTCCTGCAAGGGGAAAAACGATCGAATTTGAACATTGGTTGTAAGAACTCGAAAGCCTAGTACTCTGTCAGACTGATATAGCTGGGTAAAGGGATTTCAATTTGAAACGTGCGTTGTCGGTGGTGAAGCGCCAATCGACGGTGACGGCTGTGTTGTTGCGTTCTTGTTCCCACGCGCCGACCTCCCTTTCGAGTGCGACTTGTGTGGGAATGCGTTGCTTCAAGCACATCTGTTCCAACGCGCTCAATTCGATCTCTGCCATGTTCAACCAACTGCCATGTTTGGGGGTGTAATGAAATTCAAACCGCGAAGCCAAGTGGTGCGCTTCAGGTGGTTCAAAGGTTTCGTAAAAAGAACCGACATGATGCGTGTTGAGATTATCCACGACCACACGAATTCGTTCGGCATCGGGATACTGCACCTCCGCAAGATGTTTCATAAAGTGCGCCCAATCTACCGCCGTGCGGCGCTCGGTCACTTGGACATGCCGCCAACTGTGTAAAGGTTCGAAAGCCATAAAGAGGTTGCAGGTATCATGCCGTTCGTATTCATAATCTTCGCGTGCGAGTGTGCCCGGACGCGGTGGTAAAGGGGGACGCGTATCCGCAAGTAACTGTTTACTCTTTTCATCCATGCAGACCAAAGGGCGCTGTGGATCATAGGGTTCTTGATACAAATCCAAGATTTCTTCCATTTGCGCAACGAAGGTGCCGCTGGCTTTGGACGGAATACACCACTTTTTTTCAGCCACGGCTTGAGTTCGTTTTTTTTAGGGTTTGGCGCACCGTTTCATGCGAAATCTGCTCCACATATTCCAGTGCGACCATTTTTTGTGCGAGCAAGCGCAAAGTCCATCGCGCATGTCCGCTGGGCGCTTCGCTACACGCCAAGGCAATCAAGTGTGCTTCGCCGACACCATCCAGTTGACGACGGCGTTCCGGCGACGCGCTTTACGCCGCAACACGGCGTCCAGACCCTGGGTGACATAGGTGAGCCGCACGCGCTCAATGGTGGCGATACTCACATCCAACGCCGCATGAATGACTTCGTCACTCCAGCCACCGTCTGCGGGTGTATAGTCGGCTTTGAGCAGAATCCGTGCATGGGTCAACTGTTTCGCCGCTGCATGTCCATTCTGTGTCAAGGACAACAGAAAGACGCGTTCATCCGGCGCAAGAAAGATGACATAATCCATTTCATCGGCATAATACAGATGAATTGCTTGGGTGCGCGCTTGGCGACGCAAACGCCGCAAATAGCGGACTTTCGCCGCATAGCGCGGATCGGGACTCGCGATCCGTTGGACGGGCCGCAACCAGCGCCATTGTAAGCGCCACATATAGCGTAAAACGGTGACGGCATGGGTGGTTCGCGTGCCAGCGTCTCGTCCACGCGCTGGACCTGCTTCGGAGTGAGTTTGCGCGGACGTCCCGGACTCTTTTTCGGAAGCAGCGCCGCTTCCCCGAACTGCAGAAACGCTTTCCGTACACGATACACCGTGCAAACACTACACGCCAAGGTGGCAGCAATGTCCTCGGGGTGACGCCGTTGCGCCAAGTCCAAGATGATTCGACAGCGGCGAAAGACAATCTTGTTGCGCGTTTTGTGAGCAAGGCGTTGGAGCCGTTTGCGCTTCCCATGATTGAGCAGGATAATGTCGTGCG
>CAZVXJ010000315.1:0-3779 GCA_964631675.1 uncultured Alphaproteobacteria bacterium | reverse complement strand
ATTGCGGCGGCATCGTTGATGGCAAACTGCAGCTTCTCCAGTCCCGAGACCAGTCGGACCTCTTTCAAATCGGTCATGGCTTCAAATACCCCGCGACCACATCACGTGCGTCCCGTACTGCCGCAGACATTCCCGCCAGATCCTTGCCTCCGGCGGTCGCGAGGTGGGGCTTTCCGCCTCCACCGCCCTGCAGACGCCTGCCGAGCTCCTTCACAATCACCACAGCGTCAACTCCGCTTTTCACAAGGTCAGGCGTGACTGTAACAACAAGTGACGGCTTCCCATCAATAGCCGCCGCCAGTACCCCGACACCGGAACCGAGTTGTTCTCGAAGTGTGTCTGCCATCTCTTTTAGTTGCTCCAGCGATGTCGCTCGTACTTCTGAGGCGACTACTCTTGAACCGTTTAGACTTGTCGCTGCCTCCACGAGCTGCTTCATCGCCCCGCTTGCGGCCTGACCACGAAGTTGATCCAGTTCCTTTTGGAGCTTTTTCTTCTCGTCGAGGAATTTCTTGAGTTTTTCCAGCGGATCAGAACCCTCGCTGCCGAGTTCGAGTGTGAAATCGTCAACTTTGTTTCTGCGCTCAATCAGGTATCGCAGCGCGGCATCTCCGGTCAGAGCGTCAATTCTGCGCACACCCGCAGCTGCCGAATTCTCGGCAACGATAACGAATACTCCGATATCACCGGTGCGCTTCACATGACAACCACCGCAGAGTTCGCGCGAAACGATGCGTGTATCATCCGCAATCTCGATCATTCGTACTTCATCGCCATATTTTTCGCCGAACAGTGCCATCGCGCCCAGTTCTTGCGCTTGCTTGAGTCCAAGCGTCTTCGGCGCGACGGGATAATTGCCGCGTATGTCTTCGTTGACCAATGTCTCGATCTGCGCAAGTTCATCAGCCGTTGGCTTTTCAAAATGCGTATAGTCGAAACGTAGTTTGTCCGGTCCGACATAGGAGCCCGCCTGATGCACGTGATCTCCGAGTGTCTTTCTCAGCGCTGCATGAAGCAGGTGCGTCGCCGTGTGATTATACTGAGTCGGGATGCGGTGCGAAGGAGAAACCAAAAGCGTCGCGGATTTTACATCGGTTGCCAGTAATCCCTCGACATCATCAACCAAGTGTAGGACTGTCTCGCCAATTCTGGTGGTTCCCGATACTGAAAATCTCCAACTTTCATCGCTCACGGTCAACACTTCAACGGCGCCACGATCAGAAACCTGTCCACCGGCCTCAACATAAAAAGGCGTCAGGTCCGTGGCTATGTAGGCAAATCGACTATCTCCGTCAGAATCGCTGCCAACCAGAACCTTTCTTGCAACCGCCGTCAAGGCTTCATAGCCCACAAACTTCGTCTTGAGCGATCCGTCAATCACTATTGCTGTAGATCTGCCCGATTTGAATGATCCGGCCGCTCTGGCCGTCTCCTTTTGCCGTTTCATCGCCGCATCAAAACCGGTCTGATCAACTTCCAGACCCTCTTCGCGCGCCATAAGCTGTGTTAAATCGAGCGGAAAGCCAAAGGTATCGTAGAGCTTGAACGCCTCCTCACCGGGAATCTCCTTGTTGCCGGAATTCTTGGTTTGCGATACGACGCTTGAAAAAATCTCAAGTCCGCGATCCAACGTCTTGCCGAAATGCTCTTCCTCCGCATGAAGCACGCGCGACACATGAACATGTCGTTCTTTGAGTTCAGGAAAGACCTCTCCCATCGTATCCACAAGTACCGGTACGAGTTTGTGCAAAAACGGCTCATGAAGGTCAATCTTGCGTCCGAAACGCGCCGCCCTGCGAAGTATTCTGCGCAGTACATAGCCGCGGCCCTCGTTGCCGGGCATAGCTCCGTCCGCAATTGCAAATGAAAGACAGCGCAAATGGTCGGCAATTACACGATGTGCCACACCGCTGGGGTCACCGGAATAGGGCTTGCCCGAAAGCTCGGCCACGTGGTGAATAATCGGCTGAAAGAGGTCGGTGTCATAATTTGCTTTCTTGCCGCCCAGCACGCTGGTCAGCCGTTCGAGCCCCGCACCAGTATCCACGTGTTTCGAAGGCAGCGGAATAAGTTTGCCGTCCGGCTGCGCGTCGAACTGGATAAAGACCAAATTCCAAAGCTCAAGATAGCGCTTGGAACCCGAGTTGACGAATGCTTTCGGGTCGGAGTCATACTCCGGTCCGCGGTCGATGTGAATTTCACTGCACGGTCCGCAGGGTCCGGTTTCGCCCATCGACCAGAAGTTGTCCTTCTTTCCAAACCTCAGGACGTGCGATGTATCAATATCCGTCTCGCTCTTCCAAAGTTGTTCTGCCTCATCATCTGTCTCGTAGACGGTCGCATACAGCTTGTCCTTGGGCAGCTTGTATCCAACCGTGATAAGCTCCCAACCCCAGCGAATCGCCTCTTTCTTGAAATAGTCCCCAAAACTCCAGTTCCCGAGCATCTCAAAAAACGTGTGATGATAGGGCGATGGACCCACTTCTTCGAGATCATTATGCTTTCCGGAAACGCGAATACACTTCTGCGTATCGGCCACTCGCGTGGAGTCGGGCTTTTGTTGACCCAGAAAAAAGGGCTTGAATTGATTCATGCCCGCATTGGTAAACAGCAGAGTGGGATCACCCTGCGGAATTACAGGCGCGGAAGGCACGATCAAGTGACCGCGCTCACGGAAAAACTCAAGAAATGTGCGTCGAACTTCTTTGGATGTCATATTTTCAAATTGTAGAAGCGAAAGAGGTCATTCACGTCAGCGCGAAAGCGGCATGGAAAAACCGACATTTACTCCGGCATATCCGGACGCTTCGCTCTCATCGCCGGCGCCGGCCAGCTCGACGACAGGAAATGCCACAACGGTCTTAACGGTCACGCCTGCCGTGCCCGGACTGCGCAGCATCCAGTGGCCGACGACCCTGAAAAGCCAGTCGTCCGCTGAACCGAATTTCCGGTTCTTTTGGTCCGTGTAGTCGTTATAAACGACTTTGTATTTGGTGGCCGCTGTCCACCATGCATAGGTGCCGCCGACGCCCAGCCTCACGCGGCGATTTGACGGAAGCCTGAAAAGCAGATCAATTCCCGCGTCGTTCTGGCGGTAGTCGAGATCATAATTCGAGCGCGTATGATCAGGCAACGCATGCGCGGAAGTGGAAATGAACGTGGCTGTGGGAGCAATCCAGAGCGCTTGGGTCAGCGGAAAGAGTCCCGAAATGCAGATATCTGTTCCAAAACTGCCTACAGACATCGATTGTCCGTTGACATCGGTCTGCATTCCGGTGGGAAACGCAAGTCCGGCAAATGCCTCGGCGTAGCTTTCTGCAAGTGCGCTTGGCGCAAGCACAGTGCCGGTCAGAAGTGCAAGAACGAAGTAGACCATTCCGGACCTCAAGTAGTTCGGTGCGACAGGAATCAATACAGAATGGTCACAATAGTCTGCTGAGCTTTCCTCGTTATAGGTTAGTTGTCACTCTCTGACTTATCAAATTCCTGCAGTACCTTTCGAATCACGTCAGGACTAAATCCGCGCCGTGCAAGCAATCCGCCGACTCTGCGCCAGCGCGCCTGAGAATCCAGAGCTGCGTACTGTGTCCATCTTTTTCCAACGAGTGCATGTGCGAGTGTATACTCGTCTTCAGGTCGTACGGTCGCGCTCACGACTTTTCGTGCCAAGTCCATGGGAATTCCACGGGCAAGCAAATCTCGTGTCAGCGCAGTAGTAGCTCGAGGTCTGGAGACAAGCCTGCTCCAGCTACTCCAGAAGAAGTAGAAGCGCTGGTAGA
>CAZVXJ010000314.1:0-3779 GCA_964631675.1 uncultured Alphaproteobacteria bacterium | reverse complement strand
TTTTCTGGACGAAATCGGTGATATGTCACCAAGCCTGCAAGTAAAGTTGTTGCGTGCACTGCAGGAGCGCGAAATCCTTCCACTCGGTGCAACACGACCTATAAAGGTCGACGCGCGCGTGGTCGCTGCAACGAACGCCGACCTTGAAAGAAAACAGAAGTCAGGTGAATTCCGGACAGACCTGTTTTATCGTCTCTCTGTGATTCCAATTCACATAAAGCCTCTTCGCGATCGGGCAAGTGAGATTCCGGAGTTGATCGACTATTTTCTGGAGCGCTCGTGCCGCCGTCACGGGCTTTCGCCTAAGATGTTGACAGAGGACTGTCGACGCGTGTTCGTTAGTTATGCGTGGCCGGGAAATGTGCGTGAACTCGAAAACACGATTGAGCGGGCTGTAATTTTGGCTGAAGGAGATATCATTACAACCAGCGCACTGCCGGGAAAATTGACTTCAAGCGGAACTCTGGCGGTTACTACAGCGTCGGAATCTGCGATTGGTACACTGGAAGAGGTTGAGCGAGATCATCTAATCAGAGTTCTTGAGTCAGTCGGGTGGCAGAAGAAGCGAGCATCCGAAATCTTGGGCATTGATCCATCGACGATTTACAGAAAGCTGCAGCGATATGGCATTGAGGGGCCGCATCACTAGTCGTCTGAGTTTCTGGTGGAAATGGTGGCATGAGTTCGCAGAACGCAATGCAAATTGCCAAACATGATGACAGAATGACTGGGTTTCTTGACCAGGATCAAGCGTAAAAAGATAACAAAAACAAACAGTTCCTGAGTGCTGTGTCGCCCATGGCACAAGCCTTGCCGAATACTAATCCAGAAATCGAACCTAAACCGACCGCATTAACCTAAACGGAGTGAAAAAATGATGAAGGCATTTCGCAGCCGCAAGGCACAAAAGGGTTTCACCCTGATCGAGCTCTTGGTCGTGATCGTGATTATTGGTATTCTGGCGGCTGTCGCGGTTCCGCGCTTCATGGGCGCTCAGGATCGTGCCCGCGTTGGCGCTGCCCGCGCGGACTTGAACCAGTTCCGTCAGGCACTGGGTATGTATGAAATTGACTACGCGGATTACCCGGCGGCTCTCGCTCTGGCGACCGCCCCCGCGACCTTGGTCGACCCGAACGGCGACCCGTATATGTCGCTCCCGGCCGGAAACAACTTCGCGGCGTTTACCTACACGTATGACGGCGCCTCAACCCCGACCTCGTACAGCATTGACGTTACCTGCTTGGATAACGCGGGAACGGTGCTGACTGCGACACCGGACGGCGTGAACTAAACTGAACCCCGGCCGTCGGGCAACTCTCGACGAGACGATTCCCAAGCCCCGTAAGAAATTGCGGGGCTTGTGTGTTTTTGTGATCGGGACAAGATTAGCAACGCGTCCGGCAAAATGATCCAAATGGTACGCGAACGGTTGCGATGGTCCAGCCAGTTCAAGGCATAGTGTTTGTGCAAGTCATTGCGTACACGGCTCATAAGCCACTGTTCTTGCATGGCACAAGGCTTGCGATTTGGTGTGTGTTAGGACTGGGGTTGGCGGGCAATGCACACGAGCAAAGATGGGCAAATCAAAGATATTGGTCATAGAGGACGAGCCGGGCTATTCAGAATACCTGCAGCACTACTGTGAAGAACGGGGGTATGAATGCCGTTGCGCAGTAGCAGCGGCTGAGGCTGAAGTAATGGTTCGCGACGAAGATTATGACCTGGTGATGCTCGATCAGAGGCTGCCCGATGCGGATGGAGTTGAACTTCTCGGCCGGCTGCGGGAGATTCGTCGCGAATTGCCGACGATTATCATGACCGCATACGGCTACGTTGGCAAGGCTGTTCAAGCCATGAAAGCCGGGGCTCTAGATTATATCGCCAAAGAGGAGCTGACTCCTGAACTGCTCGATCTGACCATCGCGGCGGCACTTGAACGCTCTGAACTGCGATCCGAGAATGCTCGGCTGCGGCGTGAGGTTGAGGAAAAACACTCATTTCACAACGTGGTCGGCAAGTCTGCGGGCATGCGGGACATCTTTCACAAAGTCATGCGGATCGCGCCGTTTGGCAGTACGGTGCTGATAACGGGCGAATCCGGTACGGGCAAGGAAGTGATTGCGAGAATGATTCACCTTCACAGCAAGGCGCGCAATCACCCGTTTGTCACGATTAACTGCGCGGCAATACCGGAGACACTCCTTGAGTCGGAGCTTTTTGGTTTTGCGCGTGGAGCGTTCAGCGGAGCGGTCAAGTCAAAGCGTGGTCTTTTTGAGGAAGCCCACGGCGGAACGCTTCTGCTGGATGAAATTGGCGAGCTTCCTCTGTCGCTGCAGGTCAAACTACTGCGCGTGCTTCAAGAGGGTAAGCTGAGACGTTTGGGGGACACGGGCGAAACGACCGTGGATGTTAGAATCATCGCCGCGACTTCGCGCAACTTGCAGCAGGCGGTTAAAGACGGCGTGTTTCGTGAAGATCTGTTCTATAGACTGAATATCATTCCGATCGTCATGCCTCCGCTGCGGGAACGTCAGGAAGATATTCCGCTGCTTATTCATCACTTCCTGCAGAAGCAGACGAAGGGACAAATGGTGATTGATGTGGACTCAGATGCGATGCAATGCCTGGTACGCTATTCGTGGCCGGGAAATGTGCGCGAGCTCCAGAACATCGTTGAGCGAGCAGTAGTTTTGTCTGATTCTCATCACATTACTCTTGCATCGCTGCCAGAAGAGATTCAGCATGTGACCAATGCATTTCGGGTGCAAATACCCGACGAGCAACTCAGCATAAAGCGAACACTCTCGGAGCTCGTTCCCCGCATTGAACAGGAATTGATCGTCCGTGCGCTGAAGCGTACACATAACAACAGAACTCACGCGGCCCGGCTGCTTGAAATATCGCACAGGTCGCTCTTGTACAAGCTCAAGGAATACAACTGCTCATAAAGGCGAAGGAGTGGAGACGATGAAGGGACGCAAGACCATACAGATTTGGATACCTGCCTGGTTGCTGGTAACCGCACTGGTTTGGTATGGCTGCGAGCAAAAGGGTGACATCAGCCCGACGGGAAGTAACCGTCAGACTCTGTCATTTCTGGACACGGTGATTATTGATCCGCCTGTCCTGGCTCCCGGCGGCGATGCCATGATCGAAGCGCATGTCATGACTGAGGACAACGAACCTGCAGCGAATGAAGATGTTCGCTTCAGTGTGAATCGTGGAGTACTCAGCGGCAATCGCGCCGACACCGTGATGGCAACTGACAGCCTTGGACGTGCGCGGACGACCTACACCGCACCGACCGATATAGGCTCTTATATGCTTCGGACCGAACTTGTCAGCATGAATGAATTGAGAACCACTAACATACGCGTGAGCCAGACTGAGGCACAAATCGAGGGCACGCTTGTGGCATGGTCGGCTACGGATACACTCTATGCTGACAACGGACAGTCTTCGTGCATTATCTATGCTCGCCTGCGAAACTCGAACAACAATCCGATTGGCGGAGCAAGTATCTTCTTTTCGTCCACTCTGGGAACCGTTACATCCCCGGCGATGACCGATCCGATGAGCGGAACGGCCATTGCGACACTGGTAACATCGACGGAAGTCGGAGTGGCACGAGTGATCGCAACCTGGTCCGGCAGTTCGGATACTGTCTATGTCAATTTTATCGAGCCGGCACAAGCGGCGATGGTGATTGTAACCACGTCTGATCCGCAAGTGACTGCCGGTCAGGACAGTGCAGTCATTTCGGCGCGCGTTTTCGACGC
>CAZVXJ010000313.1:0-3781 GCA_964631675.1 uncultured Alphaproteobacteria bacterium | reverse complement strand
TCGTGCGCGCATGGGACATTCTCGGACGAAAATCACTCGCGATGGAGAAGATTGTTCTGTTGAAATGATGCTATTGATATTGCATGACTTAGCGAAAGAGGATTATTTTGAAAATCTTTCCGCAAACCCTTGACCTTCGGCTCCCCCCTTATATATTGTATGCGTCCCCAAAGGAGAGGGGTAGCGTGTTTTTCGCAACAAAAACAGGAAGGGGGGGCGCAAGATGAAAGCAGTAACTTGTTTAGCGGTAATTTTGCTCATGTCGTGTGCCGCCGAGTTTGTAGTATTTGCCCAAGGACCTGAGTCGTGCGAGCAGTGTATATGCGCTGCAGATGCAAACTGCATCGCATTAGAAGATTGTCCGGATGAGGGTGATCTTGATGGCTGCAAGTTTGTCTCGTTCACAGCGGCGTGCAACGGAAACTACTCCATGCGTATCACACTTATCTGCCCAAATGAAGATCAATGTGAAAGTTGCATGGCTTGCGCTGTGCTCTATGACGTTGAAAGTGGAACGGAGATTGGGCGATGTCATACCGGATGCATCTTGAACGATTGCACATACGACTGCGCAACCGGAGCGACGCTCCAGAGCGGCCACGACTACAAGTTCTATGTTTGCTTGGTGACCTGTTTCGGCGAAGACGTATGTGATAAGTGCGAAGGGTGTACAGCCCGTGGATTTCTCTATCGTACCACTTTCAGCAGTGCTTGCAATGCAATTCCTGGATGCAATCCATGATGCGTTGCCTGCTTATCGGATCGCTCTTTCTAACAGCTTTGACGGATGCTTTCGGTGAAACGATTAGAGTTCCAGGCGACTACGAGACGATTCAGCTTGCAATTGCTGCCGCGACGAGCGGAGACACGATCTTCGTTGGTGTCGGAATGTACGCTGAGTCGCTTGAGATTCCGGCAATGCATATCTCCATTTTCGGTGACGTAACACCTGACACTGGAGAGTACGAAAGGCCGATCATTGATCCCTCGACACTTGCAAATCCGCTGTATACACGATGCGCTGTGATTAGCGGGGGAACCGTTGTGTTTCAGGATTTCGTGTTTCGGAATGGGCGACAAATGTACCCCCGCCAGGGCGACAATAGCGGCGGCATCGTGAGTCTTGCGGATCCGTTGATCTTGCGTCGCTGTCTGATGGACTCGGTGTACTTTCCGATTCGTTCACTAGGAGTAGATTGCCAGTTGGAGCAGTGCGAGATTCGGGATGCGACGGGAAGGACTATTGACACCGACTCGGGAAGGCTGGTGCTAACAGATTCACAAGTATCCGGGCAGAGCGTGTGGGGGCTGATTGAATGTGGTGCAAATTCTCACTTTCAGCGGTCGCGAGTTGGAGGTAACAGAGCAGATGGTTTTCTGATTCTGGCCTCAGGTGAAGGTCACGTTTATGAAGAATGTGTCTTCGATCACTTCGGGCCAACGGTCGATCCCGTGATATGGGGAGACCTGCATGGTTCACTTATCTCGCACTGCGTCTTCGAGTATTGTACGACAGGTAGCAGCTTGATCATGAGCGCTCACTGCGACTGTGGAAATCCACTTCGATTGCTGAACAATGTGTTTCATTACAGCGGTAATGCGGTCGGCAGAGGACAAGGCGGACACCGAGTGACCGTTGGTTGTGCGGATAGTGCGAATTGCTGGATTCTCGAGGCGACCGGAAACACCTTTGTGGACGCTTCGGTTAGAGTTGGCACAAAAGGACTTTCATTGCACGGCCAGGGATTGATCAGCGGCAATCGTTGGGAACGATTACAGCCCGCAGAGTGGCCCGCGCTGGCGGTGTACGCCCATGGCGTGGCCTGTAGTGAGAACTTATTTCAAGACAATGGCTTTGCAGCCGATGCCGATGAAGACTTCGGCGTCAGCCTCAATGCTCGTAACAATTGGTGGGGCGACTCGACTGGGCCGCGGAGCGTCTTCAATGTGAATGGCTTGGGAGATTCGGCGGGAGCGACCGTGGAGATTGATCCGTGGTACACAGACACAAGTTTCTTTCAGGAAAATGCTGTAAACCCGCGAAGAGAATTGCCGCAGGAGTTTGCGCTGAGTGTTTTTCCCAATCCATTCAATTCAACGGCAACCATTGAAATCACTCCCGTTAGGGCCGTGATTGCGGAAATAGCGGTGTTTGATCTGTTGGGAAGAAAAGTGGCAACAGTTCTTGACGGGGCCGTAGGACTGACGACACGGTTTTCGTTTGATGCAGCGAACTTTTCTTCGGGCGTCTACTTCGTGCGCGCGTGGGACATTCTCGGACGAAAATCACTTGCAACAGAGAAGATTGTCTTACTGAAATAATATCCTTTACTTCGTTCAGGATGACAAAATTAGTGTAACAAAAAGCGATCCACTGGATCGCTTTTTTGTTTCTTCACAGATTTGACGGGCGATGCAATCAGCCCCTACAGAGAAATCAAATTCCACCTTTTGCCCTGACCTCGTAGAAATACTTTAGGCCCGGCAGCGCCTCCATGTCATCATAGGTGGTTGCGTTAACTTCGGCAATCTCTGCGAATGGGCCCGATACACTTTCACTGCGGTACACGGTGTAAGCGTATGCTTGATTCACCGTGCTCCAAGAGAGTCGGCGCGCACTCCCGACCGGCTGAATCACTAGATTTTGCGGGACACCTAGATCGCCTGCGAGAATGTTTTTCGGTCTTGCACCCATGAGCGGCATTGGCCCGGATGCGTAGGGTGGATATAGCCGGTAGAACTGCGACAACGTCACCATATTGCCGATCGGATTCGTGGTGGGAAAAGCGCGCAGTGTTTGACTGGTGTTTTCCGCAGTTACGCTGACGGCAATTGCAAGCCGAGTGGGATTGCCGATTTGATTCCAGGGAATCCGCACTTCGGTATACGGTACCGTCGCCCAACCGTTATAGCTTGAAGCCGTGTGCTGGCCGTGATTCAGATAGACCCAGGCTGCGCCGTTCCAGCGATTAAGCGCAATATTATCCGGCCCGCCTTCAATGGCAATCTGATACTCGATGCGATATGGATTGGCAAAAGTCTCACGGCCCCAGCTACCGGTAAGCGCGCCGGTATTATTCGTTTGATTGGTGTCAATGTGGATGAAGAAATCTCCGGTGTTCAGATCACGGTTCCAATAGCCCACATAGAGCGCGAGCGAATCCCACGTGAGCACCAGCGTATCTGTACCAGCGAACAAGCACTCATTGGCCAAGTCAAAGTCCTTCGTACCGTCAATCACCACTGTGTGCGGCGTCAGACCTGACGGCACACTCAGCGTCGCGGTGTCGAAAGCCAGATCCACGGCATTGCCGTTGACATCAGAAATCTGAGGGAGCGCGTTTACGATACCATTTTCGCCGCCGGCAAGATTCGGTGCAATGGTCAAGCGTACCCGGGTCCAATCGGCCTGGCGGACGGCATTTGACACTGAGTAGCTTCCGGCAAAACCCGTCAAGCTCCAGTGTGAAGTATTCTGCGCACTCGCGAGCGACACGGACTCATTGAACGCAAGCTCGATGGTTGAGGAATTGATGAACACCGCCTGTGAATTCAAACGCGGGGCAAAATTGTCGAGATTCAGCGTTTTGAAGGCTTCGAGTTCGGCAATCCGTCCCAGTGAATCCGGTGCGCCCGTCTGTCCGGCGAAAAACAGGTACCCGAAGCGTCCGTAGCCGCGCAGCTCGTCCCCGCGCAGCAGCGTCCCGGAAAATTCCAGCACATGCGAAGTCCCGCCGTTGTTCAGCAGCAGCGCCGCAGTCGCGCGAGTGTTTGGATTTCG
>CAZVXJ010000312.1:0-3788 GCA_964631675.1 uncultured Alphaproteobacteria bacterium | reverse complement strand
CGGCGAGTCAGAATGCCACAGGCTACAGGATTGAGCGATCTCTGATAACCGATGATGTTGGCTTTGAACCGGTCGGAACTTCTGCCACGAACACTTTCACAGACGTTGGAGTCGCCTCGGCTCCGGTATTCAGGTATATCTACCGCGTCATTGCCACCAACTAAACACAGTTCATTCTAACCTGACAGTACGGCAGGGCCGCCCTTCATCGGGCGGCCTCGTTGCTCTCCCCGATGAAAAACATCCTTCAATTCACACTACCGTTTCTCATTTGCTTGCTTAGGCTGCCGAGTGCGGAGGCGGCATCACCGCGCCCGGCTTGGGGGCAAAAGGTCATGATTTCAAGCGCAGACAAGTATGCCACAGAAGTGGGCGTCAGCGTTCTTCAAAACGGCGGCAATGCCGTGGATGCCGCTGTGGCAACTGCTCTGGCCCTTGGGGTAACCGAGTGCTACGCAAGTGGAATTGGAGGCGGGTGCTTCATTCTCATTCGCATGGCTAACGGTGTTGAATTGGCGATCGAGGGCCGGGAAACGGCACCACGGGCGTCAACTCGCAATATGTACATTCCTGACGACTCTACTCAGCCATCCGACCTGTCGCTGACCGGGCCGCTTGCTGCCGGAGTTCCGGGGGAACTTGCAGCGCTGTATCACGTGAATCGGACGTATGGTAAGTTGCCGTTCGCGGATCTATTGGAAGGAGCAATTGCGCTTGCCGACACTGGCTTTGTAGTCGGAATGCGTTTTGAAAGAAACCTGCAGAGGCATATAGACCGGGTTCGGAGCTTTGAGGAAACAAGGAAAATCTACTGTAAGAACGACACAATTGCTTTGACGTCCGGAGATCGCCTGGTCCAGTCCGAACTGGCTAATACTCTGCGCCGCGTACAAATTCACGGAATTGAGGAGTTCTATCTTGGTGAAACGGCGCGCAAGATTGCGGATGCCTGTGCCAAGTACGGTGGAATCATCTCGCTGGATGATCTGGCCGAATACAAAGTAGAAACGCATGAACCGGTCCGCGGCAGCTACCAGGGATTCGATCTGATTTCCATGCCGCTGCCAAGTTCCGGTGGAGCACATGTCATACAGATTCTCAATTTACTCGAGCCGTATGATCTTAAACCGCTCGGTGCGAATTCGTCGGCCACAATCCATATCGTCGCAGAGGCAATGCAACTTGCATTTGCAGATAGAGCGGAATTCATGGGCGATCCTAAATTTACCAGCGTCCCGGTCAACGGATTTGTGAGCAAGACTTATGCAAACTCCCTGCGTTCGCGGCTTGACTCAGTTCGCCATGTTCATCAATCAGGGCCAGGAAATCCCCGTGCATTTGACGTACCGGTTGGTGACAGCGAGCGACACACCACAAACATCTCTGTGGTCGATGCGGCAGGGAACATGGTTGCGCTCACGGCCACAACCAACATCCCGTTTGGGTCTGCCTTTGTCGTGCCAGGTACCGGCATATTGCTGAACGACCAGATGGATGACTTTGTGACCTCCCCCGGGAAACCGAACTATTACGGATTGGTTGGCAAAGAAGCCA
Organism: uncultured Alphaproteobacteria bacterium; assembly: GCA_964631675.1. GTDB lineage: Bacteria > Electryoneota > RPQS01 > RPQS01 > RPQS01 > CAZVXJ01. The sequence goes on along the minus strand of CAZVXJ010000312.1, from coordinate 2,234 downwards.
ATGAAGTTGCTCCCGGAAAAAGGCCCCTCTCGTCAATGTCCCCGACGATCATCACACGTGGCGGTCAGCCCTTTATGGTGGTAGGCAGTCAGGGAGGACCGAGGATTATCACCTCAGTTGTCCTTTCAATCATCAACGTACTTGATTTCGGCATGAACTTGCAGGAAGCCGTAGACTCTCCTCGATTCCATCAGCAGTGGCTCCCGGATCGGCTCTACCTAGAACCTGAACATCCGTTTGATGTCGTTTCGGCTCTAACAGCGCGAGGTCACACTGTGGATAACACCGAGCGCTGGTCGACGGTCACGGCAGTAATGGCCGATACGGTTCGCCACGGATGGTGGGGTGCCTCTGACAGTCGCGCTGAAGGCAGCGCTAAGGGTTTTTGATTGCTATGGTTAACAACAATGGCCTAAATGCGACGGTTTGAGTTGACTCCGTGAAGGTGATTTGGTATATTGAGGACATTCCTCTTCCTAAAGCCAACGGGTTATGTCGAAAATCGGTGAACGCATCAAGACCGCGCGAAAGCGCGCCGACCTCTCGCAAGAAGCGCTTGCGGATCGCATTCACGTAAACCGCTCCTATCTTTCGCTCGTCGAGAATGGCAAATCCTCACCTACTTACGAGTTCATGGAGAAAGTCTCCGGCGGACTTGGCATAAACACAGAGGATCTGGTTCTAGGCCAGACTATTACCGATTTCGTCAAGCTTGACGACGCCCACGGCCCGATGTACGAGGGCCTTGCCGAATTCCTTCACGACCCTGAGCAGATTCTGCTCATGAATCCGTCTGAAGAGGAGATTGTTATCCTGAAGAATATACGCGTTGACAAGCGGTATCGCCCTTCGATGCGATTCTTCCGGGAGGCCCTACTCGACTATCGCAGGGGCAGAATCGGAAGGTAACGCCAATCTCCTGTTCACTCTCACAACCGAAGTGCGCGGCGATGCGGCGCGTCAAACTTGAGTGAGTGGCAGCTTCAGTCGAACGCTCACAAGTTACAAACGACTTACGTCATTATTCCAAATAGCTCAAGGACCATTCAGTATGAAGTACTCAACACACGCCGAAGGCGCAGTATTTGTTTTCGAACTAAAGGGCAAAGTCATGGGCGGGCCCGAATCTGCAGCATTTCATGATGACCTGAAGAAAGCCGTTTCGGAAGGTCACAAGAAGATCATTCTGGACTTGGGTGAGGTCGAATGGATGAACAGCAGCGGGCTTGGGCTGCTTATCTCATCGCTCAGTACCATGCGGAGCGCGGGAGGTGAACTCAAGCTGGCCCGCGTGACAGACAAGATCGAATCCCTGCTCATGATCACGAAACTCAATTCGATTTTCGAAGTCCATCCCACCGTTGCGGCGGCTTCAGGGAGCTTCCGCTGAAATCGTCAGCGGAGGCGGATGCACAAATCCCTCTCCGTTGGCAGGGTGAGTCCTTCTCACACACACTAGCTCTGCTGGAAAAACGGCTGTTTGATCTGTCAGCGGCGGTGGAGGACTTGAATCGTTCGCTGCGCGACGGTCACGCTGATCCTGTGCTGGCGAAACAATTCGTCGAAGTCTCTCAGGAGATTACCCGGGGACAGGACTTGGTGGGTTTGCTTCGGGAGGCGGATCGGGAGCGGCAAGAGAATCAAACGCTGATGAAAATCAGCATGGAATTCTCAAGCGCCGCCGGAATTGACACGCTGCTCCGAACGATACTCGATTCACTTGCACAGGTTGTCAGGTTTGGCGCGGCTGGAATCTTTATCTATAATCGCGAGCTCGGCCAGATTGACATCGACATGCTTGCGGGCTACGCTGGCGCTGCTCACGACTCGATTCTGAAAAAATTTCAGGACGGGGTGCGACTGGGTCAAGGTATTGTGGGAAGTGTGATCCAGAGCGGCCAGCCTATTTATGTCCCGGACGTGCGTAAGGACTCACGGTACATAAGCGTTCGGGAGGCAACGCTGTCTGAACTGGCGGTGCCGATCGTTGTTCGCGATGAGGTGATCGGTGCACTGAACATAGAGGCCGATACGCTGGACGGGTTCACTGACCGGGATGTGCGCAGCCTGATCGTGTTCGCCGGACACGCGGGCGTGGCCTTCGAGCGTGCACGGACGAATCGGCTGTGGATGCATGCCAAGCGAATCGAGGAAGAGATTGCACTCGCCCGCCGAATTCAAGATTCGTTTCTCCCTCGCAGCGCTCCTGATTTCTTGCCTTACAGTCTTGCCGG
>CAZVXJ010000311.1:0-3808 GCA_964631675.1 uncultured Alphaproteobacteria bacterium | reverse complement strand
CAAATCCCGGTCCGCCTTCTATCGCTCGAATCAAAGCTCCGGCTGAATAAGTACCCGCAGAAGTAAAATTGGCTCTGGTAAGGGCTACTACATCGGTGGTGCGAACCACGTCAACATATGCCCCGCTGATATCCACAGGTGTGTGACTACCGTCGCCGAAATCTTCAACCTGCGTGAGCGAAAAGGTCGTGTCGCCGCCACCGATCGTGATATTGACCTGCAGCTCAAAAGCTCCATCGTTGCTGCCTGCATAGATTCTTCGCGCCGCGTGATCATATTCCACCCACGATGACTGACGTCCGAAGGTAGCAAGCACATGCGGCGTGTTGCGGTTGCGCACACCGACAAGTGTTACATTGGCCGATGTGGCTACGGCCAGCAGGGTGTCTTGTGCATCCACATCCCGTGTGAGGCCTGCAGTGACGTAATTTGCTATCCAGGCGGGCTCGTCAGGCACTGAAATATCGATAATCACGATCCCCGCAACACCGCCTGCGCAGTAAGCATAGTTTCCGTAAACATCAACGGCAAGCAGAGTTGGCACACCCGGCGCGACTTGCCCCATGATCTCAGGGTGAAGCGGATCACTCAAGTCAATGACAGCAAAATTGTTGGCTCCGGTTGCATAGGCGCGCTCACCTACTGCCGCTATGGCGGCCCTCGGGGTCATGGAAACCGAACCACGTGGTTGAAGCAACTGTGCATGGGTCTGCGGAACGGTTAGGACCGCCAGAAGCAGGCCAGCAAGCCCTGCCCGGGATTGGAATAATCGTAGTATGACACTCACAATGTCGACTCCAGATGCACCGTCGAAAGTACTAATTTTTTCGTAGTTTCGCAAGCGTTTGCCTCATTAATTTGCTTTAATCAATGACTTGCGACCTTGCACGGCATTTCGTATATTCCACTTAGCCATGACATTTCGCTGCCCTACTGAACGCAATTCCCGAGCCATCGGCGTTTGAGCGGCAAAAGCCCGAATCGAGCCCAGGTCGCCCTGATACCGGCTGTGGTGGCCGTATCCACGGCAGCTGTCTTTGTTCGAATGGCAACCGCGTCTCCGATGGCTATTGCTTTCTGGCGGGGAGCAATCGCAGGACTGGCACTTTCGGTCGTGTTGTTTTCTCCGGCCGTCAGAAGGCAGTTTAGCGGGATCACCGGCAGGACTTTCCTTCGTATTGCGGGGGCTACAGTCATTATCGCCCTCCACCAAATTTGCTTCATCAGCAGTTTGCAGTATACGTCCGTGGCGGCTTCCACGTTCCTGACGAGCACTCAACCCTTGTTTACGGCGCTGCTCGGATGGTTCCTGATCCAAGAGCGGGTGAGCCGGCGCAGTATGTTTGCTATCTTCGGAGCAATTGCCGGCATGGCTGTTATCACCTCGAGTGAGACCACGCCGTCAGCACTCGGGGGGAATCTGCTGGCATTGCTGGCCGCTTTATTGGCATCGCTTTACTCGCTTGCCGCCAGAAAACTCCGTCAGCGCACACCCTTACTGCCATTCATGCTGACGGTGCACATGTCAGGTACGATTTTCCTGGGTCTGCTGGCATTCGTTATCGGCATACCGCTGCTTGGATTTGACTCAAGAACATGGCTGGGATTGGCGCTGTTGGGACTGATTCCAACTCTGATCGGACACACTCTTTTAACTTATGCAATCGGCCACTTGCGCGCGTTTGTGGTCAACGCTTCAATTTTGGGGGAGCCTGTCGGTGCAACCATTCTTGCGGCTCTAATCATGAACGAGATCCCGCCCTGGCAGACCATATTGGGTGGGATGATCGTGGTTGGATGCATCACGGTTATTGTGCTGGAAAACACTTCACTGCCATTGGAAACTGAATAACAAACCATTCATGTCATCTCATCCACCAGTCATAGAAGTGTCTGCACTGAACTTTCATCGCCAACGCGCGGCGATATTGTCTGATGTCAGCTTGCGCGTGGAGCGAGGTGAATTCCTGGGCGTAATCGGCCCCAATGGTGGCGGCAAAACGACTTTACTCAGAGTACTCCTCGGGCTGGAGTCGGGGTATACCGGCGAAGTGAAAATTCTAGGAGAGCGACCGAGCGAAGGAACCGGATGGCGCACCAAAGTGGGGGTTGTACCTCAAAATCGAGACTATCCCCCAAGATTCCCGGTATTGGTGCGGGAAATCGTCGAGATGGGTACACGAGCGCACGGTGCAAGTCGTTTGTCGCGTGAAACTCGCCGCGAGAGAGTCATGCATGCATTGCAGCGCGTCGGAGCAGAAACGCTGGCAGAACGCCCGCTTTGGCAACTCTCCGGGGGGCAGAAACAGCGAGTGTTCGTGGCGCGCGCGCTCGCTTCTGAGCCCGAACTGTTGTTATTGGATGAGCCCACGGTCGGCGTCGACGCGCAAGGGCAGGATCTGTTACTCAAGTGGATAGCCGAGTGGAGAAATGACTCACGGCTTTCCGTCGTCCTAATCACTCATGATATAGGCGTGATCGCCCCGATTGCCGATAAGATTGCGTGTCTGAATGTTTCGCTCCACTTTCATGATCGACCCGACAGACTGACAGGAGAAGCTCTGGAGAAGACTTACGGATGTCCTGCAGAGTTGATCTTTCACAGCGGTCACGCCGTGCCGCATCGTGTGGTTGGGCCACACTCACACGAATGAACATGCTCGACCTGTTGTCACTACCGTTTGTTCAGCGTGCGTTAATGGCGGCTGTGCTGCTGGCTGTATCATGCGGAGTGCTTTCTTTCTTTGTTGTGCAGAGAAAACTCGCGTTCATGGGGCATGGCATTGCTCATTCAATGGTCGCGGGAGTCGGACTTGGACTGCTGTTAGGTTTGCCCGTATTTTGGCCCGCACTTGTCGTGGCGCTGCTAATTTCCATCGTCGTAGGGTGGATTTCGCGCAGCGGTGCCATTTCTGAAGACAGTGCCATAGGGATAAGTTTGTCATCAGCACTTGCGCTGGGACTGGTGCTGATCTCACTTCAGAAAGGATATGTATCGCATCTCGAGAGCTATTTGCTGGGAAATGTACTTAGTGTCCTGCCTTCTGATTTGATCCTGTTGACTGCGCTCGCGCTGCTGACAACGCTTTCGGTCGTGAAGTACTGGTCCGTTTTGTTGATGTTCAGCTTTGATCCTGAAGGGACTCGCGTGGCGGGGTATCCTGTTGATTCCATCCGATACTCGATCTTGATCCTGATTGCTTTGCTCGTTGCTGTGTCAATGAAGATAGTCGGTATATTACTTGTGGGAGCACTGCTTGTGATTCCCGCATCGGCGGCTGTTTTTTGGTCAGCCAGATCGAGTCAAGTCATTCTGCTCTCAACTGGCATTGCCGTCGTGTGCGCGGCTGGAGGTTTGGTCTTAGCGATGGTCTGGAATGCCACTGCGGGAGCCATGATGGTCCTGCTGCTTTCCATCGCCTTTCTCTTTGGGCGGTTGTTTGGCCCGTTTCGTGAATAGCATATGACGCTCTTCCGTCGTGTCGTCTGGCTGATCGCGATTCTCATCTTGCTTGCGCTGCTGGTTACCGTGGTACAAACGGCATCGTTAATTTTTCACAATCCTCGCAATACCGCATGGATGAAGATGCGCGCTCGTGAAGCGGAGAAGGAAGGTAAGAATCTGGTACTCAAGCAGACCTGGCTGCCTTTTGAAGAAATTCCGCAATTCATGAAGCAGGCGGCAGTCGCCGCGGAGGATGGCAAGTTTTATGAGCATCGTGGTTTTGATTGGGATCAACTCAGGAAGGCGTACGAGAAGAACGAGAAGAGCGGCAAGACTAAACGCGGTGGAAGCACCATTACTCAG
>CAZVXJ010000310.1:0-3818 GCA_964631675.1 uncultured Alphaproteobacteria bacterium | reverse complement strand
TCGCACGACTCAGACCAGTTGCCGGGAGCCCAAGCCTGGACCTCTGCCCCAAACCAGGTCACTCCTTCCACAAATGACACCGGGATCGACGTTTCAGCCTTGCTCACCACCTCATCGATGAATACGCTGGATCCGATTAGCTCTGTTTTTATCGGAGAAGTGAACGGCGGCTCCGCCAATAGTATCTGTTCAGCCAAGGCGACAACGACCTTTCTGAATATCCGGGGCCTCTGTCCGGAAGAACCGAACAAGTATGGCTCCTACTATCTTCCGATTCTGGCGCACTATGCGAAGACGACGGATCTCCGCGGTGCTCTCGGTAACGATACAGCCAATTCAGTGAAACAAAACATCACAACGTATGCGGTTGTGGCCAGCGCGCCGGTTCCTGTCTTGGAGTTCAGCGTAGGGGCGAATAAAGTTCAGCTGACCCCGACGTTTCACAGCGGCTGTCCAGCTGCGTCAGGTGGGGCACCACCAAGTGATTCTAACCGATATAACGGATGTACGACAGCCGGGCAAGGTGCGTGGGCAAGTTCGGCAGCGACCGGAGGGAACAAGGGGCAACTTGTGGCGTTCGACATCTGCGCGAACGATGCTGATTGGACCACCGAAGTCGGAAATGGTTACACCTCGTGCTATGAGATCATGTGGGATGATGCAACGTATGGTGGAGACTATGACCTCGACATACGGTATCGTCTCTATGTCAAGACCAACGGATCTTCAACCATTACGGTGAAGACCAAACCGATATATTCTAACGCGGGAAACGGCAATTGGGCCGGTTTTTATATCAACGGAGTGAGCGCCGCTGGTCACAGCGCCACGACTCCAGCAGCAACTCTTAACAATATTCTCACCGGTGCCGGCGAGTACTATGACATTCGCTGTGGTGGAGGTATCCCAACCGGATCTGGCAACGGGCAGGAATGTCAGCGATACAACACCACTGGAGGTTGGACATCGGACACCTCGGCTCCATATACCAACATTTGGGCTGAGAGAACGTTCACGACCAACGGAACGAACGCCGGGCTTCTGAAAGATCCTCTCTGGTATGCAGCCAAGTACGGAGGATTTAAAGATAGCGATAAACCTGCAACGACAGGCTATAACCTTCCTGACAAGACGTCAGAATGGGATGCGGACGGCGACGGGATGCCGGACACATACTTCTACGCGCAGAACCCACTGGAACTCGAGGGTAAGCTCGCGGCCGCGTTCGCGGCGATCCTGAACCAAACCTCCTCTGGAACCGCTGCGTCGGTCTTGTCGTCTTCAACAAGTGGCGAAGGCGCTCTCTATCAATCCTATTTCTATCCGACACAGTTCGAAGGTACTCGAGAGGTCAAATATGCAGGCTACGTGCACGGGCTTTTTGTCGATACATATGGAAACCTTCGCGAAGACACCAACGGCGATGGCCGCTTAGTGCTCAGCGAGGATCGTATTGTTGTGACCCGCTATGACGTGATCAATGACCGTCTGGCCGTCGACATCTTTGTTGATTCGAATGGTGACGGCAAGGCTGATCCAACCAGAGATACGACCGTGCCTCCCGATGGCATCCTCGATACAGCGTTTTGTGACGACTCACCTCATCAATGCGATAAGACTATCACTGATATCAATCCGATTTGGGAAGGAGGACGTCGGCTGGCCATCATGCCACCCGCTAATCGGTACATCTATACCTGGGTGGACTTGGACAATGACAAAGTTGTGAGTGGCGCGGGCTCCACAACGCCTACAGGCGAGTTCATTGCATTCGACACCAGTAATCAGAGCAAACTCGCCGGCTATCTTAATCTCAGTGGAGCGCCGGCTACCTATACAGCGGCAAACGTCATCAATTTTATCCGTGGCTCACAGATCACAGGGCTTCGCGACCGTACGTTGACGGTGAAAAACGATAGTAATGTTCCCACCGCGATGGTCTGGAAGCTTGGAGATTCAGTTTATTCAACACCTATTATCGTGGGTGATCCAAAGGAACGGTACGATGTGTTGTATGGCGATGCGTCATACACGGCCTTTTTTCAACAGTATAAAGGTCGTCGCCAAGTCGCATATCTCGGAGCGAACGACGGTATGCTTCACGCGTTTAATGTTGGGTTCTATCACAAAGGTGATGATACCAGCGGGTCCGCTCCAACTGGAAAAATAGAGCATGGGTGGTTTTCAAATAGTACGACTGCGGACGGTCGAGGCGTGGTTCGTGGCGACGAATTATGGTCGTTTATTCCACAAGAGTTATTGCCGCATCTTCGATGGTTGGCAGATCCCAATTATACCCATGTGTATTATGTCGATCTGAAACCGAAGGTAACGGACGCAAGGATATTTGCTCCTGATGCGGATCATCCAAATGGGTGGGGGACAATTGTTATCGGTGGGTTCCGAATGGGAGGGAGTTGCGGGAATTGCGCCGGAGGCCAGGCCACGCCTATGACATTCGCGGCAGATTTCAACAATGACTCAACAGCGGATGCCCCGCGAACGTTCTTCAGCGCCTACTTCGTGTTGGACGTCACGAACCCTGAGAAATTGCCAAGACTTCTCTGGAGCTATTCGGATACGAATCTTGGGCTATCCATGAGCTACCCGAGCGTTGTCCGAGTGCGGCCACTGGGCGGCGACAAGACGCAGGACAGCGATGCCAAGTGGTATGTTGTGTTTGGATCTGGTGGGACCAGCTATGATGCAGGCGTTGGGCAGGTGGCAAGGATATACGCGGTTAATCTCAAAGACAGAATAGCGTCAGCTGCTTCGACGACTGTGACAATCTTTGATGCAAGCGGAACATTGTCAAGCCCGCCCAATTCGTTTATCGGAGACCTATCATCGATTGATAGAGACTTGGATTATCGAGCCGACGTCATCTATGGCGGGAAAGTGATAAATGCCTCTCCGTGGGAAGGTAAGTTGATTCGCCTTACGACCGGCTGTTGGAAGGCATCCAGTCCGGTTTGCAATACAGACCCTTCTTTGTGGGGCGTGCCATCAGGCGCAACGGCTCCCGCACCAACGAGAGCTCCGTCCGAAATTCTCTATCAATTCAAGAACGCGACTGGAGCCACAAAAAATACGTTGGGCCCTCTGCCTCAAGCTCCTGGTCTTGCATTGGACGAGGCGGGGAATACCTGGGTCTTCGCAGGAAGTGGCCGGTATTATACCCAATTGAATGGAACTGGAGATAAGATCGATACCTCGGTTCAGTTCCTTGTGGGCGTGAAAGATCCTGTGCTGCAGGGTTCAGGAGGATGCAATGACTCGACCATCACGGGTTGTCGTGTTGACGACAGTTTGAACAATGAGTTGATCGACATGTCGACCGCCACTATTTGCCAGCTTGGTAACGGTACGTGTAATGGCACAACAACCCAGCAAGTCACCAGTGTTCCAGCGATGGCGGCTGGTGGGACGTATGGGTCGCTCATTTCACTCGTCCAAAGCAAGAGAGGCTGGTTCACCAAACTGACTGTCCCAGCCAGTGGACCGAGTGAACGTTCCGTAGCGAACCCGGTTATTCTCGGAGGGATCGTGTTCTTCCCCACATTCCTGCCAAGCAGTGACGTCTGTGTTGCAGCAGGATCAAGCAATCTCTATGCACTCTACTACGTAACAGGCGGACCCTATAGCTCACCGGTTGTTGGCCTGAGCGGACAAAACATCAACAACAAGACAAGCCTCGGCGAGGGGTTGGCCACTACCGTCGCCATTCACTTGGGAAGCCAAGGTGATGGTTCCGCTGGCACGGGCAGCTTGAGCGGTGTGAAGGGCTGTTCACAATCCAGTACCGGAGCCATCAACTG
>CAZVXJ010000309.1:0-3842 GCA_964631675.1 uncultured Alphaproteobacteria bacterium | reverse complement strand
GTTGCGGCTACGGTGCAAATGACCCATGTTAACGGGCTTACGCCGTTTGCGAGAGGACTGATCTCTTCCACCTCTCCTATCCAGTTTACGGTTGAGACGGGCAATTCTCGCGACAGCCTTGATTATTTCCAAAAATTTACTTAACTTCAGAAGCACCTTAGGGTTAACAAAACATCTCACGCTCAACATGCAAGCAATACAAAAGCAATCCACCTCTGCGGGACTGACGTATTTGAAGGATGCCCCCGTCCCGGAGATAGTTCATTCTGACGAAGTGCTGATAAAGGTCCGTGCGGCGGGAATTTGTGGGACGGACGTCGACATCTACCGGTCTGATCCGCCGCTGATGAACCGGATGAAAGACAAGTTTCCGATTACTCTGGGTCACGAATTCTGTGGGGTGATCGAACAGGTTGGAAGGGGAGTCACCGGCTTGTCAGCCGGCGACTTTGTCTCCGCTGAAATGCACCTGATTTGCGGAGTCTGCAACAATTGCCGCACAGGCAACGGCCAATGGTGTCTGGATACCGTGATCCGCGGAATCGATGGCCCCGGTGCATTCGCCGACTACATAGTCCTCCCCGCACGAACCGTTATCCCAGTCCCTGAAGAAATTCCGTTTGAAGTGGCGGCCTATTTGGACGCTATTGGCAATGCCGTGCATACGGTCCGGTCAGTAGATGTTGTCGGCAAGGACATTGTCATATTAGGGGCAGGTCCGATGGGCATCATGGCCACTTCCCTCTGCCGCTTGATGGGAGCCCGGAAAGTGTACGTGACGGATGTGCATGAGTCCCTTTTGAAAATCGCAAAGGACGAAGGCGCAGACGGTGTCTACAATGTCAGCAACGAAGAGCAACGGAAAGAGTTTCTGCAGGTGGCGAAGTCTGACCCTCGAAAGCGTGGGGTTGATGCCGTACTGGAACTCTCTGGCCACGGAACGGCTTACCGTGATGCATTTGCCAGCGTTCGGATGGGTGGAGAAATTGCCTTGTTGGGATTGCCTCGAGGTGACATTGCGGTGAATTTCTCCCAAGATGTTGTGTTCAAGGGCATCACCATACGGGGTATTATCGGGCGCAAAATTTTTTCTACATGGATTGATATGCTCGCACTCTTGCAAGGGGAGTTCCGCAAGACTTGCCAGAAGATTGTGACTCATCGTGTGACGCTGGCCGAGTATGAAAAAGGCTTTTCGACCAAGCTGCACGGTGAGGGGTTGAAAGTCATTCTTACGCCGGACGCAAAATAGGACAATAGCCCTGCTCCGACCCCAATTTCATGTCAGACAGTAATCACACAGAACGCGACGCGGACGCAGAGCCTCCGTCGCTGTTCATACGGGCCAAACGAGTCCTGTTCGGCAGGCAGCGAAATCCATTTGATCCGCATGTCTTCCACAGCATCTCATTGATTGCGTTCTTCGCCTGGGTGGGAATGGGAGCGGACGGAATCTCTTCTGCCAATTACGGTCCCGAGGAGGCGTATCGGGCCATCGAAGGCTACACCTTTCTCGCGCCAATTCTGGCCCTCGCAATTGCGGCGGTTATCTTTATTATCTCCGCAAGCTACAGCCACATCATTGAGCAGTTCCCGTCCGGCGGCGGCGGATATGTGGTGGCCAGCAAGCTGCTTCACCCGAAGGCCGGCGTCGTCTCGGGCGCAGCATTGATTATTGACTACGTGCTGACCATTGCGGTGTCCATTGTAGCGGGAGTGGACGCGATTTTCAGTTTGCTGCCGGCGGAGTGGGCGCTCCTGAAAGTCGAGGTTTCCGTGATTGTGGTGATCGGCATGATCATCATGAATTTGCGCGGTGTGCGTGAATCGGTCGTCGTCTTGACACCGATTTTTCTCCTTTTTATCGTCACGCATATTGGCTTTGTCGTGTTTGGAGTGATTTCTCACTTGCCGCAGGCGCATGAACGAGTGCCAGCGGCGATGGCGCAGGCAAGTTCGATGTATGATACGGTAGGATTGATGGCGATCTTGGGAGTATTTTTGCATGCCTTCAGCATGGGCGCAGGAACGTTTACCGGTATTGAAGCGGTATCCAACGGACTGCTCTCGCTCCGCGAACCCCGTGTGCATACAGGCAAGAAAACGATGGCCTATATGGCTGCATCACTGGCATTTCTGGCGGCGATGCTCTTGGTCAATTATTTCCTTTTCGATGTCAAGTTCGTGCCAGGTAAGACCTTAAATGCCGTCTTGTTTTCCGACATGGTCCAAGGCTGGCGGATCGGATCGTTCGACGCCGGAAACGTGCTGCTTTGGGCCACTCTCGTGTCGGCCGCTTTTCTCTTGTTTGTCGCTGCGCAAACCGGCTTCATTGACGGCCCGCGAGTGCTCGCTAATATGGCGCTGGACTCCTGGCTGCCGCACCGCCTGAGCCACTTGTCGGAAAGACTGGTGACGCGCAACGGCATCTTGCTGATGGGCGGCACGGCCATTCTGATGATATTTTATGCTCACGGAAACACGGCGACACTGGTGTCACTCTACGCGATCAACGTGTTTGTTACGTTTACGCTCTCGCAGCTCGGCATGGCGAGACTCTGGCTGCAGAAACGGAAACTCGGAGAAAAATGGCTGCACAATTTCTTGGTCAACGGTTCGGGGCTTGTCGTGTGCTCGTTGATGCTGGTTGTGATGATCGCATTGAAGTTTACGAGCGGCGGCTGGCTGACGATCGTGGTCACGTCCGGGCTTGTCCTCTTCTGCTTTTCAATTCGCCGCCATTACGACACTGTAAAGCAGCGAGTCAGCAAGATCGACGAAATTCTGGCGGAGCTTCCGTATGGAGAAGAAACGGTTACCCGGCAGCACTTGGACTCTCACGATCCGACTGCCGTAATTCTGGTCGAAAAATACAGCGGGGTGGGCATTCACGTTCTGCTTAACGTGCAGCGGTTGTTTGGCGCGAAGTTCAAGCAATTCCTGTTTGTTTCTGTGGGACCTATAGACTCCGGCAGATTCAAGGGAGCTGATGAACTGCATGCAATCCAGCAAGAAGTGGAGAAAAACGCGAATCGCTATGTGATGCTGGCGAGGTCCTACGGCCTGAAGGCGGAGGCGCGGACGAGCTGTGCAATAGATCACATTGAAGAAATTGAGCGACTTTGCCTCCAAGTGCATTCCGACTATCCGAACTCTGTCTTCTTTGCGGCGAGGCTGTTATTTTGGAAAGACACAATTTGGTCACGGCTGTTGCACAATGAGACTCCGCTTACACTTCAGCGCCGCCTCATGTTCCATGGACTGCAGTTTATCGTGCTGCCTGTGAGGCTGCAATAGACAGGTGACTCACCCGGAAGTGAAGCATCCACAGACTCATTCACATCATGATTGGAACATTTCAACCTTTTTTGCAGAAAGAACTCGCGGGAATCCGCGAGGCCGGGCTATACAAAACAGAACGGATCATCCAGTCGCCTCAGGGTGCAGAAATTCGCGTGCCCCAAGGCGAAGTGCTCAATTTCTGTGCAAATAACTATCTCGGATTAGGGGATCACCCGGCTTTGATTGATGCGGCCAAGGCGGCACTTGACCGATGGGGATACGGCATGAGCAGCGTGCGATTTATCTGCGGCACGCAGGAGATTCACCGTGAACTCGAAAGACAGATTGCATCTTTTGTCGCAACGGACGACGCTATTCTCTACTCTTCCTGCTTTGATGCAAACGGAGGAGTATTTGAAACATTGATGAAGGAAGAAGATGTCATTCTGACCGACGAGTTAAATCACGCTTCGATTATAGATGGCATCAGACTTTCCAAGGCAAAGCGGTTCATATTCAAGCATATGGATCTTGCCGATCTAGAAAGCAAGCTGCGAGAA
>CAZVXJ010000308.1:0-3849 GCA_964631675.1 uncultured Alphaproteobacteria bacterium | reverse complement strand
ATGATAGTATTCTTACATCTGCCCGATCGAGATGCCTGGGACCTCGAGTACTTATATCGCTGAACTTCGCAGGCGGCCCAGTCAGATAGGTTCCGGTACTGTTTGGTGCAATGACAAATACGAACGGATCTCCCTCTCGAGACTGTAGAGTCACCGATGGCCGGTCGGGGCCAAAATAGTACCTCACGCCGAGTTCAAGACAAATAAAACAGAACGCAACAGAGCAGAACAGTAGCGCAACGCCGATTGTCCTATTTGACATCCGAAGCTTCATATTGCTCGAGGATCTCCTTCGATCCGTTTAAGATTGATACGAACCCGCTCCAACTTCAAACCAGCACTCGCAAATGATACCGCGATTATTCGGAGAAATCCGTGACTACCGGATCCAACCGTCTCAAGAAATTCACTGTACTCTCAAATTGCCTGGTGATCGAGGCGCCTCTTGTCCCGAAATCAATGGGGTGATCATGTCGGTTCCAATCTGCGAAGCAGACCGCGCGGTTTTGTAGATTCTGATCTCGTCAATTATACCCTCAAAAAACTGGCCCGCTATCGCATCTCCGCCGATTGTCAAGGGACCGGTTGAGGTTGCAATTAAACCAGACTGTGCCCTGCTGGCTACGAGGATTCCATTTCGATAGAACTTCATCATAGCGCCGTCGTAAGTGGCGGCCAAATGGGTCCACATACCGATCGGCAAGGGAGATGAATCGTATAGAGTCGCTGACGCGAACGTACCGCCGAACCCGGGGGCTCCGCCATTCGAAGGTGTCGACCCCACCAAAAAATAGATGTCATTGGCTTTATAGATCAGATCCTGCCAGCCGGCCGAGTTTACCGGACTGACCCAGGCTTCAAGTGTGGCTGCCGTTGTTAAATCAAGCGCTGCCGAATCTGGAACCGTTACGATCGAGGTGAGTCCGTCAAATAACAATCCCGCGCCGTATCGCCCTTTGGTAAACAGAGTGGAGGCAGACATAATTCCGTGATTGCCTCTACCCGAAAGATCGGTGACCGCTGTACCTGTTCCCTCATCGAAGGCATAGGCAGCGACCAGTTCCGGATCCACCAGGATAGACGTAGTCGTCGTAATCGACGACGTCGTTGCTGTCGTGCTGGAAGAACTCGTGCTCGCGGTAGTTGGACGGGTAGATGTTGACGACGCGCTGGTTACTGACGATGAGCTGGTTGTTGAATTCGACGACGTCGTCGTTGCCGTGCTTGTTGTCGAGCGGATGGAGCTCGTACTCGTTGTAGTCGGCCGGGTAGATGTTGAAGATGAACTGATTGTAGACGAAGAGGTGGTTGTCGATACCGTCGTTATCGTTGATATTCTGGTGCTGGTAGTGCTGACAGTGGACGTCGTCGTGGTGGTTCCTCCGCTTGAAACCGGCGCATCACGATCCGCGATAATTTGAGCAGGGGTGAGCGCCCGATTATAGATGCGCACCTCGTCTATTTTGCCCGCAAAGTATTGGCCCGCTATCGCATCCCCTCCAATAGTCAACGGAAGGGTTGAGGCGCCGATTGCCCCGGTCTGCGCTCTACTCGCAGCCTGTATTCCGTTTACATACAATACGAGGTTGGACCCATCGTATGTGGCGGCAAGATGCGTCCAGGTATTCAGGGGAAGAGTTGAGGCCGAGACAAGTGATGCGCCGGCAAATACTCCTCCTGTTCCGGGAGCCGATGTTGCGGAGGTAGAGCCCATAAGAAAGTAGATATCATCCGCTTTATAGACGACATCTCTCCACCCTCCGATTGTGGTGGGATAAACCCATGCCTCGAGGGTCATCGCGGCCGAGAGGTCGAGCGAGTTCGCGTCCGGAATATCCACGCGGGTAGCCGTGCCGTTAAAAGAAAGAGCTCCTCCGAACTTTCCAGTGGTCCAGGTTCCGCTGCTGACCGCGCCGTTGTTCGCATAGAGCGAGCGGTCGGTAACCAACGTCCCACTTCCTTCATCAAATCCATACGCGCCTACTAAGCCGTTCGAAACGACCACGGTGACCGACGCGGTTGAGCTCTTTGATCCGTCGGAGACGGTAAGCACCACTATGTAGCTTCCATAAGCAGTATAGGTATGGCTGGCGTTGGCGGCTGTCGAAACAGGAGTGCCGTCTCCAAAGTTCCAGCTGTAGGAAAGTACAGAGCCTTCCGGATCGGAAGAACCCGTGCTTGAAAAGGTCACGGCAAGCGGGGGAACACCCGAAACGGGAGCTGCGCTTGCTGCAGCAATCGGCGGCTGATTTCCAACACGGATATCTACCGTCGCCGTACCTGCAGCGGTAACCCCGTCCGAAACTGTGAGAATGGCAGTATAGCTACCGTCTGCGGTGTAGGTGTGCGAGGGATTGGCGGCAGTGGATGTGGAGCCATCACCGAAACTCCAACTATAGCTGAGCGGATTGCCGCCTGGGGAGCTCGAACCGGCACTCGAAAATACCACGGCCAGGGGTGCCAGACCTAACTTGGGAGTGCCATTTGCAATTGCCAGCACACCTTTCGGGTAACAAAGTTTCGGGTCGAACGCGAGCGGCGAGCCGCTGCCGTCCGCAGGCCCGTTCATCTGGGAAAAATAACAGGCCATCGCCGGAATGGCATTTACGTGGCCACTGGCTGCACTCGCGATGAAACTCCCGCCTCCCGTACAATGGCTGGAATTTAGAGCGGCCTGGCGGTTCATCGTTCCACCGCTGCACTGCCCTACGTTTCCATTGGTGACCTCAGGTCCAATGGGAGGCCATGCGGTGGCGCCAAACCATGCCGGTTTCTCTGCCAAATAAAATGAAGGCGGAATCGAATTGCTGGCCGGTACCGGGTTGGCGAACAGCGGTATACCGGATGGCACCTCCCCGTGCTCGAAACGAACAGCGTTGTTGACGGTATCATAATTGCCCCAACGCATTGCACTGGCGGCCGTAAAGCTGTCTGGCGCCGGAGCGCCGTTACTCGCGCAACCGAATTTGAAAATCGAAGTAGAGCCTGAGCAGCTTGGATATGAACTTGTATAGGTATTGTGATAGCCGCTCACACCCAGGACGTTGCCGACGAAATTCACGAAACGACTAAATGGATAAAGTATGACCGGGTAGGTCTCCGTGTCTTTTAGTGGCTCGATACCATAGAAGCGATTACGAAATACTGTCTGCAAATTCGAAGTCCCGTGAACCACGTCTTGCTTAAATCCGATTCCGATATTTCCCTCATAGAGGTTATAGCCCCCGCCGATGGTATGGGTATAATGGCTTGCCTGCATGAAATTATGTTCCGTCGGGCAATGTATCGTGCCGGGGGAGCCGACTGCCGTACAGTAGCGATCGAAGATCGCAAAATTATATGCAATGACGTTACCGACTCCGCCATCGATGGTATATGGGGTCGCTCGACGCTGAGTAATTGTGTTCTCAATTAGGTTGTCGTCACCTCCCATAATCTCAACACCGTAATGCTGAGGACCTGAGAGCTCACTCCAGGATCCATAGAAATAGCTGTCCTTCACGGTATTGTGAGCACCGTGATAGATTATTATGTGAGCCTTTCCACCGTATGCGCTTCCTGGCGCACCATTTGGTCCATTTAAACTGACAATATTCTTTACCCAGGAGTTCTTCGAATAGAACATCTGTATGCCGGCACTGGTCGTAGCGCTAAATCCCGAAGTACCGCTGTAATCGAGCGTCATATCTTCGATGCCAAGGCCGCTTGCCATGGAGTTGGCATTACCCCAATAGGCCCCAGGACTGGATGCGGTGGCCCAATTCGGATAGCGAACGCCTTGAGCCAGGGTTACAGTCTGCCCACTTACTGATTCGACTCTGATAAACTCATGTTGACCCGCTCGCTTCT
>CAZVXJ010000307.1:0-3899 GCA_964631675.1 uncultured Alphaproteobacteria bacterium | reverse complement strand
TCAATGAACGGAGGACCGGCGTATACAATTATCTCAGTGGACACCGAAGATATATCGATGCATACCGCACGAATACGTGCTGTACCGGATACTGTACCGCTATTATACGACACCGTAGCCTGCCCGTTTATCGTGGGGATAGGTCCGTTCGACGAAAGATAGTCACCGCCGCCGGGCGAGTTATTGATGTTGAAATAGACAGGCGTTCCGTCAATCACCGGGTTATTATTGACATCGTAGACCGTGGCTGTCACAAGCAACGTTTCATTTCTGCCGCTGCCGCGAACTCCCACTGAGTTCGGATTGTAGGACAGTTGGATGCTGTTCGGTCCACCGGGAATCAGGTACACTGTATATGTCGAAGACACACTGTCCGCCGTCGCAGTGATCGTTGCTGTTCCGGTTGTTGGTGAAGAGAATGCGACACTGGCACGGCCATCCGGTCCGGTAGAGCGGCTGGGAGCTATATTGCCAATGGACGCTTCAAACCTTACTTCGACATTGCTCAACGGATGACCGACGGCATCTGTAATGACTGCCGTTATAGTGTCTACGGCAATGCCACTTGCCTGCAGAGTGTCGCTCTGTGCCTCGATAACCACCACTTGAGGCGGTCCTACGGTGTACGTCACCTGGACGGAGTCCCGTACGCTTGGATTACCCTCTGACCACGCTGTTACCCAAACTGCTCCGGGTGTCGTGCTTGAAGTCAGTACATTGGAAGCCACCCCGCCAAACGTTGTGCGCAGGTTTTCCAGCGAACCGCTTTGCGGGGGTATGCCGAATCGCACTTGAGTGCCATTCGGAACCGGATTTCCATTCTGATCGGTAACCACTGCAGTCAACGACGAGGTCGACTGATTATCCGCGAGCAGCACCGTCGGTGAGGCAGTCAAAGACAGAGTCGTCGGCGTGGAGGGTGCAAACAAAACCTGTACCTGATCGTTCAGCGTATTGCCAAATGAAGATGTAACCGTTGACGTCCCGGTTGTGGTCGTAGAAGTCAGTGTTGAGGTAGCTATACCCGCTGCATTGGTTAAGGAACTTCCCACGATCGTCCCCAGTGTCGCGCCGAAACTGACTTCAACACCAGTGATCGGGATGTTACTCGACGTCTCGAAAACGTGTGCTCTAATCTGCGACGTGGAGCTTCCGTCTGCGATAACCATTTCGGGAATGGCTGTGGTACTGACAGTAACGCCGCGCATCGTAATCTGTACGTTTGCCTGCGCAGTGCCTGACTGGGCCTGGACATTGGCGATCGTGTTATTGAGCAGTGCCGCACTCATGAACATGGCGGTTGCCTGACCAGCTTCGTCTGTCATCGCCGGAGGGCTCATGAGGTTTCCCGCCGTGGTGCTCCAATTCAGCGCGGCATTTGGCACGGGCATTCCCTGCGCGTCATAGACGCTAACGTCCAGTTGAACGGTTGACATGCCGTCTGCGCGAATCGAATTCGTTTCGGCAGCAAGCTGAACATTTTGAGCCGTTGGCAGATACATCTGGATTTGAGTCGTATCGCCGAGGGAGTTTCCGTAATAACAAATTACAGTTGCCGTACCGGGTGTCGCCGCTGAAGTGAACTCAACCGTTGCAATTCCGGAGCTATTCGTGTTCAACGATGAGGGAATCGTTCCCATGCTGGCACCAAACTGAACAGGAACGTTGGAGAGGGCAACTTGGGAAGTCGTTTCCCTTACATGTGCCATCACTTGTGTAGTAGAAACTCCGTTTGCAGGAATACTCGCATCTTCGACACCAATTTGCACACTCACGCCACGCAGTTCGACGGTCACTTCTTCACTGCTGCGGTCAATCAAAGCGCGAACAGTCACCATCATGTCTTGAACGAGTGCAGCACTGTGATACGTCGTGAATACCCAGCCTGTGTCATTTGACATTAGTTCTGATGGGGAGCAGAATCCCGCTCCGACAATCTCCATCACAACGGGCACGTTCGGCATTCTCTGACCCATGCTGTTGGTGACATAGCCACTGATTGCGCATGTTGAGAGTCCGTTTGCAAGCAGAGTATTGGCCGAAGTCGTGATCACCACGTGCTCCGCCTCTGTGTCGGTCAATTCGAGACTCGACTGCGCTCGCAACGTATCGCCGTAAGTACAAGTAATCGTGACGATGGCTGGCTGTATCCCTGAAACGTAGGTCACTGCTGCGATACCTGATGGATTGGTCATCGCGCTGGCGGGGATAGCACCAGCAGTCGCGGCGAAGTAAATCGTTGCGCCGGGAATCGCAATACCGCTGCTCGTTTCGCGCAGATGCGCGTTAACAAGAGTGGTCGCCTCGCCGTCCGCAGGGAGTTGTGAGGAATTCACCCAGCACGTAATTGTCACGCCGGTCATTTCCATAGTCTGCTGATCACTAAACGAATTCACCTCAACCATCACGTTCTGCTGTGCATTGGTTTGAGAGGCTCCGCTCACAAAGACTGCGGTCGCGGTACCTTCACTGGAAGTAACATTTGTCATCGATGACAGATGTCCAATTCCTGCGCCAGTACTCCAGGATACAGATGCACCGCTTACGGGCAGTCCGTATTCATCGCGAGCGATCACCATGAGAGTTGAGCTCGATACGCCGTCGGCCAAGAGCACGGGCGAGCCCGTGGTCAAATCCACCATCGCAACGGAAGGCGCGATGAACTGAACTTCGCCATACCCCGAACCGGTTATCGCATTCGCCACAATCGCGCAAGTACCTCGATCGCGCGACGAAACCAGTGTTGTGATGAACGCACCGGAGTTATTTGTAAAACCCTCTTCAGGATTCAGCGTTCCAATTGAAGCACTAACCGTAACCGGTACGCCGGCACCGACGACATTCCCGTAAGCGTCTACTACAGTACATGAGACCATGACACTGCTCACACCGTCGCCCGGGATTTCTTCCTCGGCAGGCACCACTTCAACAGAAGCAGGTGCGCCCGCGGTGTACGTCATCAGCTGCGAGTCGCTGAGTTCGCCCACTGTCGCGTGTACACTATCCACACCCGAGGTCGTCGGGCTGGTCAGTACGGCGTAGGCATAGCCATCTTCTGTCATGGCAATGAAAGTACTCATTGCCGGATTGCTGCCCTTAAATGAATCAAATGACTTTGTTCCAACGATGTCGATCTTGGACGAGCTGTGGGTACTCAGAGCAACATCCCATGGCGAGGCTGGCTTGTGCTTTCCCCCACCTGTCGAATTCGTGCTGCCCTGCCCCGAAATTTGGCCGAATTGCGACGTAAAGGTTACTTGGGTTCCGTTCGAAACAGGACGGTTACCTGAATCCAGAACGAGTGCGCGGAGCGAGGCTTGACTATTGGCATCAGCCACCATCTGAGTTGGACTCATGCTGAAGCTCATGCTTGAAGGCAACGTCGGCATAAGGTAAACAGTTGTACCGCCTTGCACACTGTTGTTTGTGCAGGAGATGTTCACCAATCCCGGATTGAGACTTGCGCGCATAATCGCCGTGGCGATACCATCCGTTCCCACATTAGTCGAAGTCAGGATAGTTCCGCCGAGAGCCTCGAACCCAACCGGAGTTCCTTCACTAACCGGATTACCGAATGCATCTCGCACAGACGCCGTCAGGATGGTTTCATCGGCGTTGTCGGCGAACATCGTATCGTTTTCAGCTTGTACGGAAATCAATGCGACGGGGCCAGGTGTCACCTCCATCGATACACTATGGGTTACGCCGCTGCCTGCCGAAGCGGTGACCGTCGAAAGCCCGGTAACCGTTGGCGCGAAGTACATCGTCTGTGCGATACCGTCTGTCGTGCGGGCACTCAGGTCCCTAAGTGTACCTTGATCAGCCGAGAAAAAGACTATCGAGTTGTCCACCACGGGAAGATTGTTGGCGTCGAAAACGCGCGCCGAAATGACTGCACT
>CAZVXJ010000306.1:0-3926 GCA_964631675.1 uncultured Alphaproteobacteria bacterium | reverse complement strand
AGAATCTCTATTACCTGCTCGGCGGGGGTGACGACCGATCATTGCGCTACTAGTACTGACTTGCGTTAATTCGCGTACGATCCGTGGGGGCGCGTTGCACGCGCCCCGGGCGGCTGCAAGCCGCCCCTACGCCATTTTGGAATTTCTGCAAAAGCGCACCAGGAGACACAGAACTGTTACGAGCAGCAAGTTGGAAATCCATAACTTCTCCACGAAATCAAGCTAACCTCAATTCTCATCAGACAGACAGAGAGACAGAGCCGCGGCGAGTTAAACATATGATCACTGGACTTATCAACACGCAAGTATACGGCGGACTTGAACAGAAACAAAGGACAGATTTGTCCAGCAAACCAGCCGGTATGTGTTTTGAAACCGGTTCTGCAACCCGATTGTCCGCCAAAGACAAGTACTTGCGCTGCCAGTTCTTCGTTGATTACTGGTTCACATCATCCCAATTCATTCTGGAGAATCTTCCCAAACGGCTGGGCATGATACAGGATTGGACAACGGGCTCCGAAAGGTCACTCAACGATTCTGTTAAGGGACTAGCCTGCATCTGTATAGCGGCATCCGGTCTAGAGACCCCTCAAAACGATAGATGGATAAATCCAATACTGGACTGCAGCATGTCGCTGGCAGATTTCCGCCACCCGGCGCCGCCGTCGCATGTGGTCGTTAAGTCGCTCTGGTCCTTGAGTCCCGACCGAGTCGTCGACAACATAGTGCTTGAGCCGCTGAGCATTAAAAGCACACCCGTCAAGGATACACTAACTGAATCCCTGCTGAGCTTCATAGCCTGCAGCTCCAATATGAGACGACAGGCGATCCATTGGACGCTGTTCGCCCCGATTGAAGACATTCAGCTTCAACGCTCCATGCTCGGTGCAGGAAATACTCCGGAATGCTGACTGGAGCCAGACGGGGAAGCTAATTGCCACAGGTTTGAGGCACGCATGTCCTCATTTCCACACGTTTTCCATGCAACTGGAATACAGTCTCTTGCATGATGCACAGCGTCTCGATTTCCTTTCCAGGAGAAGTATTGTGTCAGATTTCGGGCAAGTAAATGTAGCGCGCAGTATCGACACGATTCTCAATAACGATGACGAGAGCGATGATGCAGAAGTTCTCACGGAAATCAGTGAATACCTGGAGGCTAATCAGGGTGATGAGGAGTCTCTGGAAGCGCTCACTGAAGAGCTAGTCAATCTCGGTACGCTACCTGAGCTCATTGTGCTTACTCAGGAGCTGGGGCTGATAGGTGACGGCGGCCCGGACGCAGCTTACGGCTTGCTGGAAATCAGCAATGCCATCACTAGCGGAGAACTGGCAACAGGCGAAGGAGCGGCAGCAGAGCAATACCTGCGCGCATTATTTAGAGACCAGTTTGAAACAATCGACGGTGCCGATGACAGTGGACAACACGATGACAGAGCTAGTGCGGGCGCCCTCGAGGCATACTCATACACACAGGATCTGGCATACGCCCTCTTGCGCAATGACGGAGCGCTCCTCAATGCTCTGGATACGGCGAACGATCCAGACAGTCGACCGGATCAACGAATTGGCAGAAGAGACGTAGATGCTTTCATCCAAAACTGCATTGCGGGAGATGAAGAAAGCCTGCGGGCATTGGCGGCAAGCGGACTGGACATAACGGATCTCCAGCGACTGGCAGCCGCGTGGGAAGATGGTCCGGCGAGCCTGTTTATGGATGGCGATGATCGCATAACAGCAGACCTACTCGAGTCGCGAAGCGGCTTGGCAATCGCCGATCTCATAGATGCCCCAGCTTTACCCGAAGAGATTTCCTACGATGAAATCTCCGAGAATCTGGTGTTCAATGCCATTCTCGACAGCACCACTCTGGCGAATGGCTCCATTCTAGAGTACAACGCGCAGCAAGATCCATTGCGTTTGATTCATCCCGATGGAACCATCACGTCATTCAGATACGACAGCAACGGCAATTGCGTCGAGATCGAGACTAGTGTGCAAGGAGCGATGCTCCAGTTCACTCCGGATGCAGAAGGACAATGGCATGGTCCAGACGGATTGCTTCTTCTAAATCTGACTGTGGAGCCTTCCGGACGCATCTCCTACTCACGTCCGGATGGCATGACGGTGACACATGATACTGCTGGCAACACCTTGTATTTCGACACCGCTGGTGACCTGGTGGGTATAGATGGTGCCGGCCCTCCTCTCGACACCGAAGCCCCCAGCGTCGAGACAACCAGCCTGCGCATCAAGCAACTCTACGACAGCGGTCAAACAGCTGAGGCCATGCGGGTATTGGATGAATACTTGCTCCTCACGCATTATGATCCCGACTCGCGTGATGCAATCATCACTTCGCTCTATGAGGATGAGATTCTCCTGCCGCTCATGCTCCAAACCGCGGAGTTGCTGAATGATCAAGGCTTCCTCAGCGATCTCTTTCACGAAGATGACCTGCAAACACTGTTGGAAAACGCTGAGCTCAGCCCGGCAGCATTACTAATGATAGAGATGCTGCACGACAACTTCGCTGCCTACGAGGGGCTCGGTGACGACGATTGGAATTCCGACGGCAGCCCAGAGCTGGACGGAAAAGCAAGACTGGGAGACCTCGAGTTCTTCGTTTACGGCGAGCCGTTCGCACGCGCATTGATGCACAATAGCGGAGCCTTATTTGATGCGCTGGACATCGCTCAATCCGGTGACCCCGATGATGCCGACAGGAAGATAAGTCAGGGGGATATCGACCATTTCATCGGATTGGTAAGGGAAGGAAACCCGCAAGCGATTGAGCTCCTTGCTGAGAGCGGACTGGATATTCAAGATCTGTATGCTCTCAACGCGCTCTGGGAGGAAGGTCGGATGCATCCGTTGCGCGACGACGGATATCTCCGACGAAATCGCTTCGAATCATTTTCGTTGGTTCGGCTGCCAGGAAGCGAGCAAGAGCTTGCCTTGGGGATCCCCGTCCAGGAAATCGACACCGAGGACGAGCGAACTGCAGCCTACGCCGATACAGTGCTCAATGTAGTTGTCGACGATGTCCCCATTGAGGATGAATTCATCTCGACAATAGCAATGAATGATCGCGGAGATGCAGTCGACATCCGCTACAGAGACGGTCATTCAGTCGGCTACGTTTACGATGGCGACGGCAACATCGTCCAGGTGGATTTGCGCCTTACTGATGGCACCACTCAATCATTCACCTTGATGGAAGGCTTATGGACCAGCACCGCCCTAGATGCAGGTACAGGGTTCACAGTATCGCAGACAGGCACCGTCTCGTTGTTAACAAATGATGGACGGATCGAATATCGCCTTGATGGCACCGTTCGTCGCTACTTCTACGGCGAAGGCACTGAAGTAGAGCGCATTGAGGATTCGCGGTTTGCCCTTCCGGATCAGAGCATCCTGAGCGCGGATGAAGTAGCGCGGGGCGTAGCCGCCATACTAAATGACGGAGATCTGGGTAATACGCAGGAAGCCCTGGACTTAATCGAAAGCTATTTGGGGAACAACAGTTTTGATGCGGAGTCAAAAAGGCTGTTGAGCTTGGCGCTAGAGCGCGAAGGCTGCATCGCTCAACTCCTTCTATTTGAATTCGGCAACGGACGCAACAGCAATCCCAATGGTTTTACCCCAGCGGATGGTACTTTCACCGTTGAGATTCTTCGCGATTACATCGCTAGTGGAAACGGAACTCTTGCCTCACTCTTCCTTGCTGATTACTTGGCCGACAACTTCGCGCGCATCGAGGGCTGCGATGATCGCGGCGAACAGGATGGAGAGGCAGGGATTCGAGCCATCGAGTCCTACGCGGCCGCTCATGTCGACACTCAGGCACGCGCAGATGGATCGATCGTATCGTACGACGGACAGGGGAACGTCACCGAAGTCACGTATCCCGATGGAAGCATGCG
>CAZVXJ010000305.1:0-3934 GCA_964631675.1 uncultured Alphaproteobacteria bacterium | reverse complement strand
ATAATCGCGGTTCAACTCAATCCTTATGGCAGGGACGCCGTTGGTAGATGTCCACCGCACAGTATCCAATTCACCGGCGGTCCATTCTTCACCTCCGTTTGGCGTAATCAGCGAAATGGATGGCGCCGTGATTGCGAAATTTGAATTCGAGTAGTCGAACGTCGATGCGTCGTTCGTGTTTCGTACTCGAATCCGGCAGGTGTTTGCATAAGGCGCATCCACAATCCAAGGGTGCGGATCTTCGTGAGTCGTAGATGCATAAAGCAGCTCCCACGTGCCTGCATTGGGATAACTTCGGTTGAGGTGCACATCGAAGAGATTCGGAACCGCGCTGTAGAACCACTCCAGCTCCACGGTATCGCCGGGGACGAACTGCTCTCCGCCGTTTGGCTCAGTAATTGTGATGATCCGCTGAATGATCGTAAAATTCGCATTGGAAGTATCTCCGGTCGAAGGAGCAGAGACGCGGTAGATTCGGATGCGATTGGTCGTGGAAGCCGGAAAAGTCACTTCCCAGTCGAAGGACCCATCGTTTAGGGTTCCACCAGGGGATACACTCTGCCATGAAAGACTCGGATAAGTGCGGTTTATTTCAATATTGACACTTACATTGGCGGGAATCCCAATGGATGACCAAGTGATGGTTTCAATATCTTCGTCGATCCATGTCTCGCCGCCATTTGGTGTTAGCAGCGTAATTGAGGGCACGGTGATAACAAAACTCGCGTCGGACGTATCGCCGAGGGTTGGAGAGACGGTTGAAGTGCCAACTGCTCTGATGCGAACCCGTGCAGCCGCAGATGCGGCACCTGTCACTGTGAAAGTGTGGGATCCGTCGTTTACCGTACTGGCAGTAATCGTCTCCCAAGTCATACCAGGGTAACTTCTGTTTAGCTCAATCATGACATTGGCGGCGGCGCTCAAATTTGCGCTCGACCATGTAATCGTCCGCTGATTCCCGGTGATCCACTCATCTCCACCATTTGGCGCCGTTACAGAGATGTTTGCAACGTTCACCGTTCCGGTCATAATGCCCGGGTGAGCTTGACAGATGTATGGATAAGTTCCCACTCCAACCGTACAGGGCCAGACGTATGTCGACCAGCCCGAACCGATTGCTCCGCTATGGAATTTAGGCGTCGCCACATTGTGATGAACATTGTGCGACCCACTCACGCGAGTCCAAATGACCGTGTCGCTTGGGGAAAGTGCGATCAAATTTGGAGTGAACGAGTTACTCGCAACCGTGACATTCAACGTATGGGCACATAAGCGCGGTGCAAGATTCACAATAACTGCGATCATGATCGGGACCAAATATCTCATCTTCTCACTCCTCTTATCATCAATTTGCGGTCTGACTCCGCATAGCTCTATCCACTGGAAACACCGCCACTTTGGAAGCAACCCTGACCCTGCTGACTCGAATTAGGTTAGCATAGATAATATACGCGGGAATTTACGAATGTCAATAGCCTTCAACTAATTCCGAATTGTAACATTTAGTGTAGAGAACAACATGAATAGTATACTGACTCAGGTGAACTCTTTGGAAGGACTGTGAAGAGACGAAATCCATGTTTGAGACTATGTTCTGTCTGCTTCACAAAACTGAAACGGAGACCGAAGCAGCGAGTGCTCCGATCTCCGTTTCTTGTCGGGGCGACTGGATTTGAACCAGCGACCCCCAGACCCCCAGTCTGGTGCGCTACCAAGCTGCGCCACGCCCCGAAGAAATAACGCTATCGCTTCAGCATGTCCAGAATGCACCTCAATTCAAACTTGACTTCATCCATGATGTCGCCGACGGGTCTCTTTGACTCAGACGTGGAAAGCAGCACTTCGTCGAGCTTTGTGCGTGCTCCGGCAACCGTAAATTTCTGCTCGTACAGTAAGGTACGAATAGCACGTACAACCCGCAAGTCTTTTTCCTGAAAGAGGCGATTGCCCGCCTTTCCTTTCTTGGGATGTAACTGCGGAAACTCGGACTCCCAGTACCGAAGTACGTGTGATGGTACTGAGAACATCTCCGCAACTTCGCCGATGGAATAGTAGAGTTTCCGAAGCGCCGGTCCCTTGCGTTCGGGTTCTTCTTTCGGTTGGTCAAACAAGGTTGGAGTGTCCATGTAGAAAGCTCCATGCTGTGAACTCAAGGCTCAGAGCGAGAATATATCAAGCTTAACCAGTGCTTCCGAAACCGCCGCTTCCGCGATCGGAGGCAGGAAGCTCATTAACAGGTTGCCACTCCGCGCGCGTGACGGGCGAGATAACTAACTGAGCGAAGCGCTCGCCACCGGATACATTAACGGGACGCGGGGTCAAATTGACAAGCGAGACCAGAATCTCGCCTCGATAGTCCGAGTCGATCGTTCCGGGCGCATTTGGCATCAGTAATCCGCTGCGGGATGCGAATCCGGATCGAAGTCGAATCTGTCCCTCATACCCTGCAGGGATCGCAACACAGAAACCGGTTGGAAGCAGCTGTCCCTCCCCGGGCTGTATGGTAATGGTCCCAGAGGCAAGTCTCAAGTCCATGCCAGCCGACCCGGCGCTGGCGTACTCCGGCAATTCTAGCGGAGCATGTGCCAAACGGAGAATTTCGACCTTGACGGTCTGCACGGGCCTACTTTTTCGCAGCCTTCTTGCCAGCAGGGGCAGACGCGGAGCGAGATTTCCTCTCCGGTTCCACGACGGCAGTGATTAGCCGATCATCTGTGAGAAGGCGATTCGCGAGTTTTTGCACTCTCGCAGATGTAACCATGTCGATTTGCTTGCTGACGTCTTGCAGCGAGTGATAGCGTCCGAGATACACTTCCATCCGACCCAATCTCATCATGCGTGATGAGACACTCTCCAGTCCGAGCATGATGTTGCCCTTCAACTGAGTCTTCACACCATCGAGCTCATTGTGAGAAATCGGAGTGTCACGCAATGTCTTGAACTCCTGAAGGACAAGTTTGCGGGCTTTATCCAGACGGGGCGCGTCAGTCGCCAGATAAACTCCCATCAGACCGGTGTCTGCCAGTGATTCGGTGAACGAATAAATCGAATAGGCCACACCATGCTTTTCGCGAATATTCTGAAACAGCCGGGATGACATCCCACCGCCCAGGACCGTGTTCATGACGGACAGCGTAAAGCGATCCAACGAGCCATATGGTAGACCTCGAGTGCCGACAACAAGATGGGCCTGTTGAATCGGGCGGGGATATCGCTTGCTGGTGCGAATGAGTTTTCCGACCTTCGTGAGTTTTGCCGCCTTGCTTCTCGCGCCAAGCCGTAACTTCTGCTTGACAAGTTCTACGATCCGCGCGTGAGAGATGTTGCCGGCTGCGGCAACAACGATTCGATCTGCCGTGTAGTGCCTGCCAATATACTTCAGCAGGTCCTGGCGTGAAAAGGACTTCACGTTCTGCGGTGATCCCAGAATTGGCCGACCGACCCCATGATTTCCATAGAGCTGACTGACGAATTTCTCGTGAACTACATCGTCAGGCATGTCCTCATGGTCGCGGATTTCGTCCAGCACTACCTGCTTTTCCTTTTCGATTTCTAGGGGATCATAGACCGAATTTGAAAGCACATCAGCCAGAATGCCAACCGCCTCCTGCAGACGCTCATCCAGCACGTGCACATAGTAACACGTCAGTTCTTTACTTGTAAATGCGTTGATCATCCCACCACCCCGCTCTATCGTCTTGGCAATGTCCAATGCGGAAAGAGATGGAGTACCTTTGAATGCCATGTGCTCGATGAAATGTGAAATCCCATTTTCACTGGGAGTTTCATATCGAGAGCCGACTGTCACCCAAACCCCAAGTGAGACCGAACGAACTCCGGGAATCTTCTCGGTGACGATTCGCACACCGCCAGGAAGACGGGTTTTCTTGTATGAGGTGTCTTGTCTACTCAATTATCACTACTATAGGAGTTT
>CAZVXJ010000304.1:0-3958 GCA_964631675.1 uncultured Alphaproteobacteria bacterium | reverse complement strand
GTTCTGCTCGATGCACGGACACCAACTATCGCAATTCCGTCCCAGATTGCGCTGTATCAAAACTACCCGAATCCATTCAATCCGGAGACGAACATTCAGTTTGACCTTCCCAGAGCGATGAATATCCGGCTTGAAGTTTTTGACGTTTTGGGACGCTCAATTGCGTTGTTGGCGGACGGTGAATTCTCTGCCGGATCTCACCGAGTCAGTTGGCACAGTGAACCGGGTTCTGTTGCATCTCCGACTTCTGGTATCTATTTCTACAGGCTAACGACGCCGGAATCGGCTTTGACACGAAAGATGGTCATGCTGAAATAGTCGATAGTGCTCACCAGGTTCTGACCGTGTTATACTGGTTGAGTATATTGTGTGCGGGGTTGTCGATTCTTGATTTTCTATAGGAGGAAAAGATGGCTAAGAAATGGACGGCAGCTGAAGAAAAGTACTTGCTGGAGAATTACGGCAAGGTTCCGATGGCGGAACTGGCGGATCGTTTCGCGGTAACGCGTAAGGCAATCAGTGCGAAGCTGGATAAACTGCGGGAAGCACACGGTATCGATCCGGTAGGTGCGCGTGAGCGCGCGCAACAAAAGTCGACCAAACCGGGTCATTCCATGGGTGCGACTGAACGTGCACCGCTGCCGGGAGGAGCGGTCCCCAGACCCATTCAATTGATAGATGTGATCAAGAATCCGCAAGGGGAGACTCTGAGCTCAACCGCGCCTGACGGAATGGTTGCGACAGGCGTTGTCGTCAAGACTGAAAAGGGCTGGCAGCCAGTGTACGTGCCTAAATCCCGTGTACAAAGCTGAAGAGTAGGCAGTTGCCTGTCGCCCTTGACGGCCATTCCCTAACTCTCGAATCCGTCGAAAAAGTCGGATTGGGAGAGCGCGTAGAACTTGCCACTTCTGCACACAAATACATAGAGCAGTCGTGGAAATGGGTTGAAGGACTGGTAAGAGCGGGTGACCAAGCTCCAGCCGTATACGGTATCAATACGGGCTTCGGAAGTCTGAAAAGCGAACGCTTTTCCATTTCCGAGGCCCGTCGTGTTTCCCGCAATCTCATTCTCTCGCACAGTGCCGGAGTTGGCGATCCGTTGCCAGGGCACATCGTTCGAGCTACCATGCTTTTGCGCGCCAACTCGCTCGCTCAAGGCTATTCTGGTGTACGTCCTGTGGTGGTCGAAACATTGATTGCGATGCTCAACCGCGGGGTCGTACCGATTGTCCCAGCCCAGGGATCGCTTGGCGCGTCAGGTGACCTGGCTCCACTGTCACATCTCGCGTTGGTAGTTTCTATGGATTCAGATGACGACCGCGAGGAAGATTCCGGAGAAGCGTGGCTGGATGGCGAGCGTATGTCAGGCAAGCACGCGATGTCAAAAGCAGGAATCGCACGGCTTGTACTCGAAGCAAAGGAAGGCCTCGCTTTGAACAACGGCGTGCAAGTGATGACCGCATTGGCGGTCCACACTCTGTTGGGGGCCGAGCGTCTGTGCAAAATTCACGATGTTGCGCTTGCGCTGCACTTGGAAGCCACTTGTGGAGTCCGCACAGCATTTGATAGTCGAATTGCAAGACTGCGCCCCTACGACGGTCAGGCTCAAGTCGCTCGAAATCTGCTCATGCTGATCGAAGGTAGTTCACTGGTCGATTCAGATCGCGAACGTATTCAGGATGCCTACTCGATTCGCTGCGCGCCACAGATCGCGGGTGCCGTGCGGGACGGAAGTGCTCACGTGCGAAAGCAATTGACCACCGAGCTGAATTCTGTAACGGACAACCCCCTCATTTTTGCCGAAGGAGGCGAAAGTCTGTCTGGGGGAAATTTTCACGGCGATCCTGTTGGACTTCCCGTTGATTATCTGAAATTACTGCTCTGCGAACTGGGCAATCTCTCAGAACGTCGAGTCTCACGCCTGATGGACCGCCATCTAAACCACGGTTTGAATCCGTACTTGGCTAATCGGCCAGGCATTGAATCTGGCATGATGATCGCAAGTTACACCGCATCAGCACTTGTAGCCGAATCCAAGGTACTCGCGCATCCCGCCGCTATCGATACGATTCCCACGTCGGAAAATCAGGAAGACATTGTCAGTATGGGCACTCACGGTGCACGACAATCCGCCGAGATTCTCGCCAATATTGAAACGGTTCTCGCCATAGAGTTGGTGTGTGCCGTGCGCGCAATTGATTTGCGGCTCGCAAGAGTCGGGCGAGCCAAACTGGGTCGGGGTACTCAAACTGCTTTTGAGTTCCTGCGGAAGGCAATTCCAGCCCTCACAAAAGACCGGCCGCTGGCGGGAGACATTCGAATCGCACAAGCTTTAGTGCGCGACAAGTCACTGCTGACGGAGATTGAAACAGCTGTGCCACTTGAATGACCACAGCTGAGAGTGTACTTCGCTTTGCGGAAGATCACTCCGCCATGAAGCCGCTGATTCTATTGGCGGCTCTTTCCATTCTGTGGCAGAAGCCGCAAAATCCGGAGGCTGCAAAGCTTCTTAGCTATTATCGCTCTGCGGGCTTTGACCGCATTGCTCTCCGTGAGACAGCTCTACAACTGTTCATTCTTAGCGGATTTCAGACTTCCCTCGAAGCTTTCTTCCAGATAAGAGAGGTTTACGGCGAGACAATCGCCCCCGACCTTGAGGAACTCGGCGAGCCTGATGCACGGCTGTGGACGAGTCGCGGTTTGGACCTGCAAGAGAAGGTCTATGCGGCGGCCACGCCAAAACTTCGAGAGAATTTGAAGAACATTTCGCCGGAATTAGGCGAGTGGACGGTGTCCATTGGTTATGGTTTAGTCATGTGCCGTCCCGGACTTCCCGCTCATCATCGCGAGTTACTTGAGATTGCCGTGCTGGCTGTCCAGGGATTTCCCCGCCAACTGCATTCCCATCTTCGCGGCGCTTTGAATCTCGGTTCGAGTCGAGAGGAGGTGGAGACCATCTTAATGCTTTGTGACTTGTTCATGGACGAAAACTACCGTCGATCGGCGTGGTTCATGTGGGGACACGTGAGGTGAACGTAGGACCACATCGCTTGTTCACAAAGAACCCAAAAAGAGAGGCATGACCTCTCTTTTAAGTTTATGTCGAACAGAGTCTTCTGCCCAATTGTCGCGGAGCAGTCACGATTCGCGCCATATTGGCACACAATTTGGCAGTCATGCGACGCTTTGTTTTGTAAACTAAATAATAACAATAGCTAATGATGTAGGAACAAACATTGCAAACGGTCAGTTCGCTTAAGTGACACAATCCGATTTGAAACAAACATGCAAGGAAGACCATAATGTCAAAAATCATCGGGATAGACCTCGGTACCACCAATTCTTGCGTCGCCGTAATTGAAGGCGGCGAACCGGTGGTGATACCGAACAGCGAAGGCGCACGGACGACACCGTCGGTCGTGGCATTTTCCAAGTCTGGTGAACGCCTGGTCGGTGCTGCGGCCAAACGTCAGGCAGTCACCAATCCAAAGAAGACTGTATACTCGATCAAACGCTTCATGGGCCGTCAGTTTGATGAAGTCACGGGCGAAATGAAAATGGTCCCGTACGAAGTTATCACGTCCAGTGGTCAGGTAAAAATCAGAATTGACGATAAGGACTACACGCCACCGGAAATTTCCGCGATGGTATTGCAGAAAATGAAGCAGTCCGCGGAAGACTACCTCGGCGAAAAGGTCACGAAAGCGGTGATCACCGTACCAGCATACTTTAACGACACCCAGCGTCAGGCAACAAAGGATGCCGGACAGATTGCGGGGCTTGAGGTGCTCCGCATCATCAATGAACCGACGGCTGCTGCACTGGCTTACGGTCTCGACAAGAAGAAGGACGAAAAAGTTGCCGTATTTGACCTGGGCGGTGGTACGTTCGATATCTCGATTCTCGAACTGGGCAGCGAAGGCGTATTCCAAGTTCTCTCTACGAATGGCGACACGCA
>CAZVXJ010000303.1:0-3963 GCA_964631675.1 uncultured Alphaproteobacteria bacterium | reverse complement strand
TCTTGCTCGTGAGTGCAATCTGCTTGCGATTGAGGAGCGAGTTGATTAAGGATGACTTACCGACGTTACTTCGACCGGCGAAAGCTATCTCTGGCAGAGAGCGCTTCGGCGCCAGTTCTACTTTCGGAGTCGAAAGCACAAAACTTGCCGACGGAATCACAAGGGGCTTCACCACTTAATTCGCGCGATTCGAAGATGCAGTGCGAACAGATGTGCGCTTACGTGCAGTTGCCGAAGCCGGATTGAAAATCTTACGCCAGGCTTGCTCGACATTGTCCACGAAAGTGACGTCGAAACCCTTTCGCAGCTCCTCGTCCAGATTCAACCAGTCGGGTTTGTTTGCGGAGGGGATGAACAAGTTTAGAATACCTGCGCGTCTCGCAGCCATGGTCTTCTCGGCCAGGCCGCCAATAGGAAGTACATTGCCCCGCAGCGTAATTTCTCCAGTCATAGCCACATCTGCCGGAACAGGTTTACCGGTGATTGCCGACATCAGCGCAGTGGCGAGAGTAATACCGGCGGAAGGACCATCCTTGGGAGTGCCGCCATCCGGAATGTGCACATGAATATCCCGTTTCGCCAGCAAATCTTCTGGTACACCCCATTCACCGGCGTGAGCACGCAGGTAAGAAATGGCTGCCTGAGCCGACTCCCGCATGACCTCGCCAAGCCTGCCGGTAAGCTGCAAGTTTCCTTTGCCCCGCATAACTGAAGCCTGAATATTCAGAATCTCTCCGCCGACACTGGTCCAGGCTAGTCCAACGGCAGTTCCGATACGTGAATCTGTTTCAATCCAGTCTTGCTTGAACGGGGGAACTCCCAGCAGTTCGTCAACTTCTGTTGGCGTAACTTTGATCGTCACAGCAGATTTCTTCGGTCGTTTCCGGGCGATCTTCCGGCAAATTCGCGCGATGGCGCGTTCAAGCTCACGAACTCCTGCTTCCTTGGTGTGCACATCAATGATATGCAAGAGCGCATCATCCCCAATTGAAAACTCGCTGGGCTCAATGCCGTGATCAGTTCGCTGTCGGGGAAGCAGGAAGTCTCTCGCGATCCGGAGTTTCTCGTGTCTAAGATATCCGTGCAGTTCGATCACTTCCATTCGATCCTGCAATGGTAGTGGAATATCGTGCCGTATGTTTGCCGTCGTAATGAACAAGACTTGTGAAAGGTCGAAGTCAACTTCAAGATAATGATCGGAGAAAGTCGAGTTTTGCTCCGGATCTAATACTTCCAGCAAAGCCGCCGCCGGGTCGCCGCGAAAATCAGACGCCATCTTGTCCACTTCATCGAGCAGAAAGATAGGATTCATTGATCCGGCGCGTTTCATTCCCTGAACGATACGGCCCGGCATGGACCCAATGTAAGTTCGGCGATGCCCGCGAATCTCGGCTTCATCTCGCACGCCGCCCAGCGACATCCGGACGAATTTACGCTTCATGGCTCGGGCAATCGAGCGTGCGAGGGACGTCTTGCCGACCCCGGGCGGTCCGACCAGACAAAGAATCGGTCCTTTAATCTTTGATACACGACTCAATACGGCGAGATGTTCGAGCACCCTCTCCTTCGGCTTTCTCAAGCCATAGTGATCCTGGTCGAGAATCTTTTCCGCCTCAACCGTGTTGAGATGATCCTTGGTATGGATCCCCCACGGAATCGAGCAAATCCAGTCAAGATAATTCTTGATCACCGACGCTTCGGGAGACATCATCGCCATCCCCTTCAGCTTTTCAAGCTCCTCCTCGGCGCGTTCGCGAACTTGCTTGGGCATTTTGCTCTTGCGAATGCGCTTGCGGTAAGTGATCACATCCGAGAAATCTTCCTCTCCGTCTTCGCCAAGTTCCTTCTTGATAATGCGCATCTGCTCTTGCAGATAGTAAACACGCTGGTGCTTGCTGATCTTGTCGCGGACTTGACCTTCGATCTGCCGTTCGATCTTCAGCACTTCAATCTCGTCATCAAGTGCATGCACAATAATGCCGAATTGATTCAGCAGACTCCATTCGTCGAGCACTTCCTGTTTTTTAGAAAGCGCAAGCGGCAAATGCGCGACAATAAAATCCGCAACGCGCTCGGGCTCGGTCATCGAGGACAGCGAGATGAGTACCTCATCCGGGATCTGCCGGTTCAGTGTCACGTAGTCACGAAATTTGCGAATAGCAATTTTCATGTTGGCGCGTGTCTCAACGGCGTCTCCCTGCGTGAGCACCGCCGGACGCACGCGTGCAACGAGGCAATTCTCATTGTGTGAGATTTCAGTCGCATTGGCTCGGTGAAGGCCTTCTATCAGCACCTTCACCAGTCCATTGGGTAGTTTGAGAGTTTGCAAAATGTTTGCAACCACGCCAATCGGAAACAAATCATCAGGACCGAGTTCTTCCTGGTTCGGGTCCTTCTGCGCAAGTAGAATCAACCGTCGCTCCATAAGCATCGCACGTTCGACGGCAGCAAGAGTACCGGCACGTCCAATCAACAGCGGAAATATCATGGAGGGAAAAACTATGACATCTCGCAGCGGTAGTACTGGATACAGCAGAGTATCGGCCTGTGGTTCAACAGTATTCATGGATATTGACGTAGTTAGGGAGAATTGTCTAGTAAAGGACCTGGGGGACTAATATAAGCATTTTCGAGGGACATTCTCAAGCCGAAGGAAGGGGGTCTACAGAGGTAAGTCGAACCGCAAAAAAACAGGCGGGTTAAGGCCCGCCTGATGTTCTGCTATATCTCCCGCCTTAGTCGTTTGACGGGGATGTTCAATTGATCTCTATACTTCTGCACCGTTCTCCTTGCGATGGGAAAACCGTCCTTGGCCAGCATTTCTGCTATGGTCTGGTCAGAGAGTGGGTCTGCCTTGTCCTCGTTCTCCATGATGTCAAGCAATCGGGACTTAATGACCTTGGTGGAGATTTCCTCTCCGTCCGAGGTCTCCATCCGCTCCGAAAAGAAATACTTAAGCTCGTAGACACCCCATTCTGTCTGGACATACTTGCCATTGGTCACTCGGGAAATCGTCGATATGTCCATCCCAATTTCTTCGGCGATGTCCTGCAAGATCATCGGCTTCAGATGATCCTTGCCATGCTTGAAGAATGCCTCCTGCCGCTTCACGATCGCCCTCATTGTACGCAAAATCGTTGTCTGGCGTTGATGAATCGCGTTGATAAACCAACGAGCGCTTTCTAGTTTTCGCGTCACCCAGTCCTTGACATCCTTGTTGGAATTGCCGGAAAGGAACATATCCTTATAGGCCGTATTGATGTGAAAACTAGGGATATTGCCGTCGTTCAGAAAAACCATGAACTCGCCGTTATCACCAGCAGAATGGACAATCAAGTCAGGAATCACGTAGTTCTGTTTTTCATCAAAATAGCCTTCACCCGGTTTCGGGTTAAGCTTGCGGATGTGTGTGAACGCCTCTTTAACATCCTCGAGCGCCACGTTCAGCTTTCGAGCAATGACCTCGAATCTCTTGTTTAGGAAATCGTCATAACACTGTTCAATGATGAGTGCGGGAAGGCGGGCCGAATCTTGATTATCCTGTTGACGAAGCTGAATCAGCAGGCATTCCTGTGGAGTCCTCGCAGCGATACCCGGAGGATCAAGCTGCTGAATGGTGCGCAATACTTTCTCGGCAAGTGGTACGGCAACATTGAGTTCACGTGCAATCTCCTCAATCGGGAACTTCAGGTAGCCATCATTGTTGATGGACCCAATAATATACGCACCGACTGTAGATTCCTCCGGAGTTAACCGTTGAAGGCGAAGTTGGTCCTCCAAATACTCTGACAGAGTCGGAACAAAAGGCTGTGGAGACTCAACCAGCTCTTCGGAACTGTGACGCGCTGGTCGGTAGACAAAATCCTCATCATCACTCAGAAAACTCTCCCAGTCAACCTCGGTCTCTTTTCCTTTGTCTGCAATTTCAGCAGATGCAGCTTCACCGTGGTCAGAGTGATCCAT
>CAZVXJ010000302.1:0-4001 GCA_964631675.1 uncultured Alphaproteobacteria bacterium | reverse complement strand
AAGAGCCGGATACGTGCCTTTGGTGACAGATATGGCTATAGCGGGGGAGTATTTATTTTCGGTTTCAGCTGACTCCACAATCTTGCAAACGGATCTTCTTTTGAGTCCGGCAGACCAGCAAGTCCTGCCTAACAAGAAATACTATCCAGCGATTACAGCACGTGACACAACTCTCTACTTCTGTAGTGCGGACGGCATTTGCATGTTGACTCCCGGCGGCGGCATCACCACAGTGATTACCAACGTCTCAATTCAGGCTGCCGGAATCGTTAGAATTGATGCGCTATGTGTTTCTCGTGATGGGGCCCTTTATGTGCTTGATGGACGGCAAGGGTCCGTGACGCGATTCCGTGCAACCGGCGTGGAATGAAGTATGTACTGACGTGTTGTGTGGTGTTTGGGTGTCTCGTTCTGGCTGAAGGCACGGATGCCGCGGAATGGACGCGCACCGGGGCGATGGTTATTGCCGGTACATCTTTCACGGACAGCGTTGTAGTCCTTCCTGCCGCATGGGTGGAACCGGATTCGATAGTTGTCACCCGCAATCGTGATACGCTTTCGGCATTCACGGACTGGCGTGTGGTCGAGCCAGGGAACAGGATCAGGCTATATCGTCGACTCGCCCAGAGCGACTCGCTCTTCATAACGTACGTCTATCGACCCTACCCGATTTCCCGAGTTCATCAACGACGAGTTCTGCGGGACTTAGAGCGACTTAGCGAGCATGATACGCTCTCAGCTCGGGACTCAGTTCGGATGTTAGCTCGAGTGGAAGATCAATCTGATCGAGCGCAGGACTGGTCGAGACTAAGCCGATCGGGATCGCTGATACGAAGTGTTCAAGTTGGCACCGGCCAAGACTTGCAGCTTGAATCTGCGCTTTCGTTGCAAGTTGACGGCCGCGTGGGCAAGAATATCGATGTCATTGCAGCACTGACGGATCAATCTACGCCGATTCAGCCTGAAGGTACAACGGAGACACTTAGTGATCTGGAGAAGGTGTATGTGTCTGTGCGCGGACCCAATGCCGCTGCGACGCTTGGAGACTATGAACTCGTTTTGTCGGGTGGTGAATTCGACAACTACGCCAGAACGGTCGCCGGTATAACCGGCGATGTTCGTTTCGATTCATTACACTTTGTAGCGAGTGCGGCGACCAGCAAGGGCGAGTTTTTTACAAATTCCTTTAACGGACAGGAAGCTAATCAGGGACCGTACTCATTTTCAGGTCGGAATGGTGAGATCGGAATTCTGGTTCTATCCGGGACGGAGAGAGTTTGGCTCGATGGTGAGCTACTCCGGCGAGGCGAGTCAAATGACTATACAATTGATTATTCTGCAGGGGAAGTTTCATTTACGGCGCGGCGCCTGATCACTTCCGACTCCAGGATTGTAGCGGATTTCCAGTACTCGGCCGATGAATATGAGAGATTTTATGGTGCGGCAAGATCTGAAGCGAGCATCCGAACTGGAAATCTAGGCGCTCACCTTACGTTCATTTCAGAGAATGATGATCGGAATCGCCCACTGGGAATCGGATTGTCTGATGATGAGAAGCTGGCGCTTGAGATAGCCGGTGACTCCAGTGATCGCGCGATTTCTTCGCTTGCCGATTCCCTGGGCGACCTGCAGGGTGATTATCTCGCAGCCGATACAATTTACGACGCACAGACTTACAGAATCTTCGTTTACATTCCCCGAGACAGTGCAGGAAATCCTCAAGGGCAGTGGCGTGTGGGATTTGATGATTTCGGTGTGGCGGACGGGGACTACGAGGCATCGGCCGATGCTCAGGGTCGGACCTTTTTCTACTGGGTAGGTCCGGGTCGGGGACGTTACAGGCCGTTCAGGCGACTCGCACTGCCGGAAAGACACTCTGTGGCGGATTTTCGGGCGACTGCCCATCCCGTTCGAGGACTGGCAGTTGAGTTTGAAACCGCATCAAGCTCGCGTGATAGGAATACTTTCTCGAGTCGTGATGATGCGGACAATAGAGGACTTGCCGGATCGGGGGGTGCTGCATTCAACCGCAGGGACGTTCAATTCTTGGGTTGGGCAATCACGGGTGTACGACTTGGCGGCAAAGTGAGAGGGCGTGATAGCGGCTTTCACGAGCTCAACCGTTCCCGTGAAATTGAGTTTGAACGTGATTGGAATACAGGCCGCAATTTCGGCCAGGAGGAACTAATTCGCGAGGCGAGTATTGGAGTATCGCCTGTTTCCGAACTCTCGCTTGACGCCGCTTACGCTGACTTGTCACGTCCCGGGCAGTTGTTTTCAAGAAGGCGAAATCTAGCGGCAGCAATTCAGCCTTGGCAGGTGTGGCGCACTTCAGCCGCATTGACACACATTGCCTCGAGCGACTCTGCACTCTCACGAACCAGCAAGTGGCTGCGAGGGCGAGTACGAAGCGATGTGAAAGTATCAGTGCTCGGTCCCAGGTTCGAGTTTAATGGTGAGGAGAAAAAGGACAACACTCGGCTGGGACGAAGTGGTTTCAGATTTGCCGAATTTAGTGCGGGCACATCCTGGAGAGTTAGACCACCGCTTGTCCTGGATGCCGACGCCGGGCGCAGGGGCGATGATGTCCTGAATGCCTCAAACAGCTTTTCACCCAGCTCGAAAGCAACCACGATAGGCGGTGCCGCGGCCTGGAGACCGTCGCAATCTGGATCGCTGAACTTGCATTTCACGCATCGTGATCGTGAATATGAAAGTGCCGATTCTGCGGCGATTACCACGGATATCGGAAGACTCGAGGGGTTGCTGCAGTCGCGCAATCGATTGATTGAAACCAATGTCACCTACGAAGCTGGCAGAACTCGCACGCAGTCGCAGCTGCTGATCGCGGTTGAAGTCACGCCCGGTACTGGAACTTACCGTAAAGAGGGTGATCAGTTTGTACCTGACGATCAGGGTAACTATATTCTAGTGCCCCGGAATTCCGGTCAGTTCCAGCCCGCTACAAATCTCTCGCTGGCGTTGCAGCTTGCAATAAGACCGGATGAACTTGCAGCGGGCGCGGCGGCGCAATGGATCCGGAAATTCTCGTCAGAAACTGAGCTAACACTTGATGAGCAAACCCGGTTTCCGCTCACTCTTCGGTTGGCTGCCTTGGATCCAGCGCGTATCCAGAGTGATTCGACGCTGGTAGGAACCGTCTCGCTAAGGCAAGACATTCATCTTTGGCGACTCAACCGAAAACGATCCATCAGATGTCGCTTCAGAGCTATTGAGTCTCTACAAAATC
This sequence comes from uncultured Alphaproteobacteria bacterium, assembly GCA_964631675.1. Lineage (GTDB taxonomy): Bacteria > Electryoneota > RPQS01 > RPQS01 > RPQS01 > CAZVXJ01. The sequence goes on along the minus strand of CAZVXJ010000302.1, from coordinate 751 downwards.
AGTACCTGAATGGTGGCCAAGCCCGAAACTTCCGAGAAGGCGCAGTCAGACTCCGACTCTCTGCATTCAATTTAGTCAGAAGCGAAACGCAAATTTCTAGATCGCGCGAAACTTTGGGCTTCTCGCTCGGTACTGTTCCAGATAGAGACGTAGACCGGTTTGAAATCTCACAAGACCAAACGGCTTCCCTTTCAAGGTTCTGGGAACCCGGCCTCGAAGTCAAGGCAAGTGAAGTCGCTGATGGCAGGGCTGGCGTTCAAGCCAGTTTGAGAGAAGTCCGTCCGCATGTGACATGGAACGTCTCGGGCTGCGGCAGACTTGAGAGTGATGCTCACTGGATTCACGCGTCCTCTAATAAGTCAGTCCTACCGTACGAGGTAGGGAGGGGGGTAAACCCGGGCGAAAATTATCGCTGGAGTCTGCGTGGCACTTACCAGTTAGGACAGAATTTTTCGGGATCAATGACGTACACTGGCAGAGTGGATGCCGGAGAAGAGACTTACCACACGGCCCGCATCGAGGCTCGGGCCACGTTTTAGGCCATCCATGCGAACGGTGCTTCTCATTCTGGTGATCGTCGAATCGGCGATCGCGGTTTCGTCCCGAGTCGTTGTTCTCGGAAACAGCAAATTTTCAGATCGCGAAATCGAGAAGTTCGCCGGCATTCAATCAGTGGATCACTTTGATCCTGAGGCGGTTGCTCGCTGTGTAACGGATTATGCTACCATGTTCTGGCTGGCGGATGTTGTGA
>CAZVXJ010000301.1:0-4001 GCA_964631675.1 uncultured Alphaproteobacteria bacterium | reverse complement strand
GACATCAGCCATGTTTTTCAGGTCTTCGACGTACAGGATCCGCTTGGTTTTTCTTGTGCGGCTCACGTGGCCTTTTGTCCGGTGGGAAATGCAAACGTGAATGTGGTACCTTTCCCCAGTTCGCTTTCAACGGGCAACACTTTGCCGCCGTGGCTCTCCACTGTTTTCTTCACGAAAGCCAGTCCGAATCCCGTGCCCTTGACCTCGGGCGGCCATCCACTGTAACCGCTTTCGAAAATGCGCGCCGACTCCTCTGCTGACATACCTTTCCCATTATCTGAAAACTGGAGGTAGATCGAATTGCTTTCCGTTTCAACCGAGGCGGGCGCCTGCTCACTGATTGAAAACTCGAATCGCGGAGCTCGCGACTCATCTCTCGCCAATTGTGCATTTGTGAATATGCAGACTACCAGCTCCTCAAGCTGCAGGCGATCGCCCTTGATCACAGATGAGTTATCTTGGGAACTGTCCACAATTTCCGTCTTGCCTTTCGTATTCGCGAACCTCTCCTCAAGGGTTCTGACGACCAATTGATGCAGGTCAATGTCCTCCCATTTGTACAACTCGGGGTCAGCGTATTTCTTTACAACTTCGATACTGCGGCTGCAGCGCCCGAGCCAGTTTAAGACTGAGTCTTCAAGTTTCTGGATCGTGGGTGTAAGAATGGGTGCTTGTTGTCGGATTTCGCTCACTGCATTAGTTACTGTAATTTTGATTCCGCCCAGCGGATTCGCCAGCACATGATGTACATGCCTGCTGACCATTGCCGCTTCCCTCACTTGTGCGTCGTTCACGCGCTTCTCTTCGGCCATCCTGCGATTTTCTTCTATCATTCTCGCCTCAGCTTCCGCCATTTCTTTATTTGATTTCCAAAGCAAGATAGCACCGACGCAAATCACGGCCAACAATAGAGATACAAAAATCCAAATCGTGAGGCGTCCGACATATTTCCATTTCCAGTTGATGAACTCGGGGTTAGGCATTATCTCTGTCCGCCATAGGCCTTGGTCGGTCTCAACCCACCAAACCGGCGGCATTTTCCCTCGGTGTTGAAGTTGAATGCCTGACACATGTACTCCGAATTTGGCAAGCGTCTGGATCTCTGAATCCACCAGCACATGAAGCTTGCCATCCGCCATCACAAATTCGTTGACTTCGTCACCATCAAAGTCAACCGCCTCGCGAATCCAACCCGTAATGGGGGCTGTGCGTTTGAGGTGCAGCTCTCCATCGAAGATTGCCGCGACTCCCGGCTCATAGCTTGTGATAAATTCTTGAGGACAAATGCTGTCCGCAAAGATTGGCAGCAGGAAATAATCCGGGCAGCGTTTTTCAAATACGATTGAATCGATGAATACGCCGGATTGCAGATTCAGTCTACCAAGATAACTTTTCGCATCCGACGAGCCGCTGCAATAGCGCAGGACCATCGCGCTTCGTGAGGTATCATTAACTCCTCTCGCAAGTATGGACCCCGAATTCGCATAGGGCCAGACATTCCTCCACAAGTACCGGCCGTCTCTGCTCACCGCTGCAATTTGACTGGCCGAGTCACGCAGTCCATCATACTCTACTTTGTTTCCAGGAGCATATCCGGGACGAATAAGATCTGCCAGTTGATCATGATTCACATCTTTCGTTACGATTTCCCATCCGGATGCCTGTGTGGAATTGTATGCTGTCCAGAGCGAGTCGCCGGATTGGGCGTTCAACATCATCATACAACGCGGGTAGCCGCAGTAACCCGCTTTCATGGCGAGAATAAGTCCGGCTTCACCGTTCGCAGCTTTGGGTACGAGCGGACCTACACTAATACCATTATCATATTCTTTTCCGCCGCAGGTCCTGTAGTCCGTGGTGAGCGAATAGTGCCATAGTTCACCAAACCCCGGCAGATCGAAGGCGAACGCATGAAGTGTGAAAGTCTCCTGTGAGACACAGGTTATCACAGCTTCGTCCGTGCCGTCATTATCCAAATCGCGTGCGCACGCGTCCTGAATTACTCCTGGCAGAGAAATCAAGTTTGTGCCGGCAAAGGTTCCATTCGGCGACCAGATGTGGATATCGCAATCCCAATGCGTGGGGTGATTCTGAGCATTCTCCAAGACAACGGCATGCTCTGAGCCAGACGTATCGAGCTTTGCCATGAATCTCGCACGATTCCCTGTTGTGAAGGACTTTCCAGTCTCGAAAGTGAATGGCAGGGGCTTGTCCGGCTTTCTGGTAAGTGCGAGCAGAGCGAAGATGACTAACCCGAGCGCGATGATCCACGGAATGGGCAGATTCCGCAGGGCTGCTCGTACCAGTTGCTTATTGAATGGGTTCATTTTGTGACCAAGCGAGTCTTTCCGAAATAAAAGTCATTGCTCCACGTGCCTTTGCGCCATTTCCCCACACGCTCCCTTAAATCTAACACTCTGTACGACAAGAATCCAGTGCCTTTGATTTTACTTGATGAGTGAACCACTCACTCAGAATGTCATCCGTACTTGCAAAAAAGCCTGTAACTCAATGAGTTACAGGCTCTATCCACTCGATGCCGGGCACGGCGAGCGCGTCTAAGTCACAACATCACTCCTCAACTCGAGTATTTGCCCTCGCGGAGAAATGCGGCAAGTTGCCCGAGCGCAAGGAGCTTCCGACCAGCCGTCTCTGTTGTGTTCACCGGTCTATCGGCGAAGGTGCCAAAACCGCAATCAGGATTCAGGAATATCGTTTCCGCCGAGCGGTACTTCAGCAGTTCAGCCACACGCTTCTGCATGGACTCCAGACTCTCGATTTCACTGGTTCTGGGATTACAGACTCCAAAACCTATCTCACGATCATCGGGCAAGAGTCGCAGTGCATTCAGATTGCCGGCGCGCTCGGTTGCATATTCCAGCACAAATTGCTGCACATGCATTCGGGAGAAGACAGGCATCAATGCATCGTAGGAACCGGCCAGCAGAACCTCTTCATTCCGACTCCAGTTGCCGCGGCAAACATGCAATCCGGTCTTGATGCCGCGGACTCCGTCCACCACCGCATTGATCAATTCCACCGCAAAGTCCAGTTCAGATTCGGGACTAGCCTTTTCTGAAAGCGCGGCACACATGAACGTGTGCGTGGCATGCGGCCCGGCAAATGCCACTTCGGAGAGTACAGGTTCGTCAAACTGCACAAAGTAACAGCCCACATCACGCAGTGCAATCAACTCTTCTCGCAGCACGCTGATGACATCCGCTCCCAGACTTTCTTTCGTAGGGTACACCTCGGCCGACAGTGATTTTACCCACATGGATCGCGTGAGCAGATAGGGTCCCGGAAGTGCAACTTTCACCGGCAAACTGGTGTGCTGTTTCAGGAACAGAAATTCGTCGAGCGCGAGCGGCTTTTTCCGCCGGATCTTGTCAACGACTACAGGATTCCTGATGGCGAACGCCGGAACATCGAGCGCCTGCAGAAGCCGTTCAAATCCCGCCTTGTCCTCCACAAACTCGAGCATTTCGGCCAGATTCATCAGCCGTACACCGTCCAGTCCATTCACAATGAATGAATAGAAATTGTCCCGACGCTGCTCGCCGTCCGTGACTACATGCACACCCGCCTCGGTCTGAATCGCCAGAGCCTTTAGTACTTCCGCATCGGCGATACCGTGGAACTCTGTCTCGCTCAGCTTGCCTGACTGCCTGCGGGAAAGTGCCTTCAACATCTCGGAGGAGCGCGGCAAGCTTCCCACCATGGTCACCGGAAACAGAGGAAGCTTCATGACACGACCCTCAAATCAAGATTGAAATCAATGCGCTCGCGGAGCGACTGAAGTATCGGCGAGACCGTCAGTACTTTTTTACAAATCTCATTCAATAAGCTCTCATCTGCCTCAGACTTCACATAGAGCGTACCATGAATTTCCGATAAGCCGCTATGCCCAGTCTCGTCAAGACCGAGAAAGACGAGCACATTATCAAGCTTGCCTTTTAATGAAATCTCAATTTCATCAATCGCGAGAGCCGCTCTGGAAG
>CAZVXJ010000300.1:0-4032 GCA_964631675.1 uncultured Alphaproteobacteria bacterium | reverse complement strand
GTCCGACAGAAAAACGAATTGCTGCCTGAGCGACCAGCGGATCAAGCCCAATGCCGATCAAGACATGTGATGCGCCGATTGCTCCTGCACTGCAGGCGCTGCCGGTCGAAACGCAAACACCCTTCCGATCCAAAGCCATGAGCAACCCTTCACCTTCACAACCGGCAAACGACAAATTCAATATTCCCGGAGCGCGAAACTCACGTGATCCATTGATTTGTACGTCCGGTATCGAGCTAACGATAAAATCCTCCAACATGTCACGCAGTTTTCTTGTGTGCGACATGTCGGATTTCATTTTTTCAGTGCATATTTCAGCCGCCCGGCCGAGCCCTGCGATGCCTGCAGTGTTTTCGGTTCCTGGCCGCAAACCCCGTTCCTGGCTCCCGCCGATTTGTCTTGGATTAATCTTCGTGCCGCGCTTGATAATCAATGCGCCAATCCCCTTGGGTCCATAGATTTTGTGACCGGAGATGCTCATCAGGTCGGCATTCAATTCGGAAAACTTGAATGGTATTTTTCCAAAACTCTGTACAGCATCCGTGTGAAACGCCACCCCGCGCTCCCGACAAATGGCCGCAACTGCCTGCACCGGCTGAATTGTGCCGAGCTCGTTGTTCACGTGCATGACCGAAACAAGAGCAGTTCGATCAGTAATCGCTTCGGCAATTTGGCCCGGCTCGATGAGGCCGCTTGAGTCGGTGCTGAGAACGGTAACATTTGCACCACGCGCCTTTGTCCGTTTCACGAGATCAAAAATTGCACTATGCTCTGTTGCCACGGTGATCCAGTGATTTCTCGACTCAGCCCAGTGATCGAGAGTACCCAGGATCGCCCAATTGTCGGCCTCAGTTCCTCCGGAAGTGAAACAAATTTCATCCGGCAGGCAGCCTGCAAGTTCGGCGATTCTGACGCGAGACTCTTCTACCATGCGCCGAGCACCGCTACCCCTTACATGGGCACTGGAGGCATTCCCCCAGTTTTCGGTCAGTGCATGCTGCATCGCTGCGACAACCTGCGGGTCTGGCTGTGTGGTGGCTGCGTTGTCCAGGTAGATGGGATGCTGGTCAATCAATGACCCGACTTTCATCGCTTTCGTAGTCCGGTAATATACAACTTATGCGCTGTAAAATCAAGCGCGTAAAGCGCCGACAGATGTTGACAAATCACCTCGGAAACCCTATATTATCATAGCATTCTGCATATCACTCTACTCATCACTTATCTCATGCGGCGATTCACCACACTCAGTCTATTAGTTGCACTGACATCCCTGTCCGGTATTGCTCAGGAAATCACTGATCCCGCCTTCGATCCCCCTCCAGCGCCGGGTGGCAATGGGCCTCGCGTTCGTTGGAATGGTTCAATCGGTCTGGTCATTGTTGATGGCAAGGTCTACCAACAATTCGGACTGCGACCTGACATCCCATTCGGCAAATGGGGTGTCGGACTTGACCTAACCCTGCGCTTCAACGAAAATGGCGGATTCAAAGATGACGAGTGGGACGAGCCAGCCGACGCGATTGAGAAAGTCTACTATGTTCGGTACGGCCAATCCGGCGACCCGGTTTATGTTCGGGCAGGAGCACTCGACAATGTAACCCTTGGTTATGGCATCATCATGAAACGGTACTCTAACACAATTCAGTATCCCGAGATCAAGAGGCTTGGACTTTATACTGAAGGCGGCCGGGGCAGATTCGGATGGCAAGCCATGCTCAATAGTTTTCGCGAGATCTACCGTCCCGGACTGATTGCAGGACGGCTCAATTTTGACACCAAGTGGGAAGACGTTATCGTTGGTGTTACGGCAGCTTTTGACGGCAATCAGTACGCAGCCCTCTCTGACCGTGACGATGACGGCGTGCCCGACGGTTTGGATTATTTTCCAGGGCTGAATGATTTCGCGAGGCGCAAGGAGCTTCTCACGTTACTCGAGCGTGAAGAGATAGACTCTCTCATCGCATGGGGATACATCCCAAACATTCGCCGATCACCGAAGGACTATTCTGACTCCACTGAGGCAGTATTGATTTACGGCGCTGACGCCGCAATCCCGATTCTTAAGAAACAACCCGTATCGCTCCATCTCTACGGCCAGGTTGCAGGCATTGCGGATTTCGGATGGGGCTGGGCATTTCCGGGACTTCGAGGTGTCTATGGTCCGGTCGAGTTGGGATTCGAATACCGTCAATTTGAACGCGAATTCTTCAGCGAGTTCTACAATCTCTCTTACGAAATCGAGCGTGTCAGACTTGTGAGCGATTCGCTCTATTCGACCAAGGAATCACGATTGTCGGGACTCGGATTTGCAAAGGGATTTTATGCCGACTTCCTTCTTTCGCTCTCTAACATCGGCTACGCGTACAGCTGGTACACAGACATGCGCGGCCACGACTACCCTCGAGGAAAGTCAATCTACGGTGAGGCCGGTGTTACCCCCCCTCCGATGACCCGTGTTCAAAAGATAGCGGGCTACTACATGCAGCCGAACGTCCGTGAGTTGTTCGCCTACAATGCGGATGGCACGATGATCGGGGCAAAACTCTATATTGCGATAGCGAACAACGTAAGCCTGGTCTATGATCATCGAATCTCCTACTACAACGGAGAGCGTCACCGCACGGTACGGCTGGAGACGATGGTAACTTTTTAGTCTTGCAGCAGGTACTTGATCAGATCGGTCATTTTCTTTAGAGCGCGGCCTCGATGCGAGACTGCGTTTTTCTCAGCCAAGTCCAGCTCAGCCAGCGTGCGTCCGTCTGCCAAAACAAAAACCGGATCATATCCGAACCCGTGAACGCCTCGCATCGCACTTCCGATTGACCCCCCCAGCTTTCCTTCCACGCAATGGAGTCCATCCGGCTTCGCCAGGCACATGACTGTACGAAAATCTGCTCTGCGAAGGCCGTGCGGCACTCCGGCCATGTCGGCCAAGAGTTTCAGGCAGTTTGAATTGTACGTCGCACCCTCTCCGGAGTATCGGGCAGATAGAACACCTGGTCTGCCTTCCAGTGCGTCCACTTCAAGTCCGGTGTCATCCGAAAGTGCCCAGTGGCCGGTTTCTCGCGAGACATAGCGCGCCTTCTTGATGGCATTACCCTCCAGGTCCGGAAGATCCTCCTCCACCGCTCGCAGCAAAGGAAAATCCGCGAGGGACAGAAGTTCCACGGGAAGTTCCCGCAGCTTTTCCTGCATCTCGCGGATCTTGTCTTTGTTCCCTGTCGCGAGGACGAGGGATCGCTTCAGATCAGCCAAATATCTCCGACTGATTCTTGGCGGTAATCTTCTTGGTCGAAGTGGTGAGGCGGTACGATCCGTTGACGTTCACGAATTGCCGGACTTTGACTACTTGGAGTACGTCCTCGCCTTCATGCTGCAGACCCGCTTTCTTGGCTTTTGCAGCCTTGTCCGCAAATGTTTGTTTCTTAGCCAATTAACATTCTCCTCAGGGCTGGTTCTTAGTGAATCCTCGTAATTTACAAAATTCGAGGCCGAATCGCAACTCCAGACAGCTCTTCATAGTCCTTACCCGATTCCAAGTATAGCAAACTTGAGGTATTCTGTCTCAGGCATGGCAGCAAGCATCGGATGATCGGGAGCCTGGCACCCGAAGGCAAGAAACCTAACTTCTCTACCGGACTTGACGGCCGCTTCTCGTAATGCCTGCTTCCAGGACTCCCACGTCACCAACCCAGAGCAACTCGATGTGGCCAACACTCCGCCAGGGGATACACGCGCCATAGCCCGCGCATTGAGATCTCGGTAGGCCCGAAGCGCGGCAGGTACCTTTGCCCTGCTCTTCACCAGTGCTGGCGGGTCCAGACACACTACGTCGAACTGACGCTGTTCACTTTTGATCCAATCAAAGATATCGCACTTAATGGAGTCCGAACGTCTGCCAAATCCGTTTCTGTCAGCAGTTTCTTGCGCAAGTTTCAGAGCCTGCTCTGACCCGTCTGCAAATGTAACGTGGGCGGCGCCTGATTTCAAAGTGTGAAGGCCAAACGCACCGGTGTAACAGTATGCGTC
>CAZVXJ010000299.1:0-4040 GCA_964631675.1 uncultured Alphaproteobacteria bacterium | reverse complement strand
TCAATCAGGTAATCACGCAACTCGACTTTGTCAAAACTCAGGTCTACCACATCCGCCCAATCCGGGACAGGTGGAATTGCCTTGCCACTTGAGTCGCGAGTCACCCAGTCCGTATGCTCTACAACAATGGGATTATCCCAGGCACAGTGATTGGCGACCCAGTCAATGATCACATACATCCCGCGCTCGTGAGCATCTTTCACAAGATCACGAAAGTCATCCATCGTTCCAAATTCAGGATTCACGGCGCGATAGTCCCGCACACTGTAATAACTTCCAAGAGAGCCCTTGCGGTTCAGTTCACCGATGGGGTTTATCGGCATCAGCCAGAGTATCTTAACACCCATCTCTTGAAGTCTTGGCAGATGTTCTCTGAACTCTTGAATCGTACCACCGGGCGTAAACTGCCGCAGATTGACCTCGTAGATCCATGCATTGCGGCTCCATTCAGGATGCCGAACCTCACTCGGAGGCGGTTCCCCGGCTCGCGACACGGCACAAGCCGACAAGAGCAGCACGACTCCCGATCGCAGAACACGCAATATGACTGGGATCATCGAAGCGTTTCCTTGTCCAGCAGGGCTTTCATTTCGGCAGTTACAGATTCGATGATGGGTTGCAACATTTCAGCCGAGAAGTCGAATACCAGACCCATCTCGGCAAACAATTGAGGCAGTGGCTTGGAACCGCCCACTGAAAGGCCCCGCTTGTAGTCTTGAACAGCACGTTTGTAGTCTTTACGCGAGTTTAACCAAAGTTGGAGTGCTCCAAGCTGTGCAATGCCATACTCAATATAGTAGAACGGGTATTGGAAGATATGGAGCTTCTCAATCCAGCGATATGAGTTCATCTCCTCATAACCGGTCCAGTCGATGATCGGCAGGAATCTTTTTCTCAGGTTTACCCACATGGCAGTCCGCTCGCCGCGGGTATGTCCCGGATGCGTATATATCCAGTGCTGGAATGCATCGACGGTTGCGCACCACGGCAGGAAAGAAATAATTGCCTCAAACTTGTCATACTGCACACGAGCGGCCTCGGCCTCGGAATAAAATACTGAGAGGTGGTCTGACGCCAGCTGTTCCATGCCCATCGAAGCTACTTCGCAGTATTCGATCGGGGCACCGCGATAGGCGTAAAGCGGTTCATGCCGTGATTGGAACAGGTGAAATGCGTGGCCGCCTTCGTGCAGGAGTGTGAACAAATCATCATTTGACCCGGCAGCATTCATGAAGATGAAAGGCAGTCTGCTCTCAGCCAAATCATGCTGGTAGCCGCCGGGAGCCTTGCCTTTTCGTGAGTCTAAATCGAGTAACCCAAGCTTCATCATGCGGTCAAAGTATCCGCCAAGTTCCTGATCGACCCGTCCAAACATATCAAGACAGCCTGAAACCAACTGCTCTGCAGCGGAGTAGGGGCGAAGCGGTTCGCGGCCGGCTCGGTCGCAGTCCAGATCCCATGGCCGAAGTGTCTCAACCCCCAGTGATTTGCGACGTTCTTCCAGCAATTCAGCATACAGCGGAACCACGACTCTCTCGACCGCGTCATGGAAATCATAACATTCCTTCGGCGAATAGTCAAACCGCTCATATCGGCGAAAGATATAGGAACGATAGTCACTCAATCCCGCATTGCGTGCTATGGCAGATCGAAGCACGAGCATTCGATCGAATATGTCCTCAACTGCCGATTTGTCCTGCATTCGCCTATTCCAGACGGCCTCCCAGGCCGCCTGACGCACGCTACGATCCCGCTCCTCCAATTTCATCTGCATTTGCTGGAGTGTAAACTCATTTCCGTCGTGTGAAACCGTCTGAGCGCCTATAATCTTCTGGTACTGCTGCGAAAGCACATCCAATTCCGTTTCGATTTGCACATTCTCTTCGCGAAACAAATCGACCGAATTCTTGCATGAGCGAAGGAAAACGGCGTATCGTTCGGGCAGATTCGCAACATAAGGGCTCTCCAGCAACTTTCTGGTGAGCAGATCATTCACCGGCTTGATTTTCGGTTCGATCTCTTCAATGAACTGGAGATAGGACTTTTCCAGCTCGGTATCCTCAGTTGCGCAGGTCATTGATATGTATCGTCGCGCGCCTTCTTCTGAGATAACCGATTGCAGCTCGCTCCAGTCCAGCAACCACTGTTCTATTTGGTCAGTGTTAGACAGTGTACGGTTTTCGAGTAAACTAAACAGCGGTTCAATTTGCTTCCATTCACCCGCGTTCAGGTTTGCGGGTACAAATTTGCGAGGAAATTCCTGTCCGGGGCGAGTAAGCGCGGCCAATCGCGATGCGGTAGTCGTTGGAGTTGACATAGTTACAGATCGTGGTTTGTTGAGGTTTCGAAGGCAGGTCAGGGAATTGAAACCGGACCCAGCTCGTTAAGGCGGGCGGTCATGTCGTCGCTGGGCTCAGTATCACGTCTGAGATAGCCTTCCCAGCCGAGGGGTTCCATGAAATGGAGATTCAATTCTCTCCATGAAGTAAGATTTGAGCGCACTTCAATCAACTCGAGATTTGAGTGGCCAATCCAGAGCGGTGGCTTTGAGAGTGCAGCCCCTTGAATCAAGCGGACTCTGGCAGGATCGAATCCCATGGCAAGGGTCAGCACGGCATCCAGTGCAATCGGGTCCAGGCTTGCGCCAACAACACCTGCAGGCTTGGTGGTTGGCTTCACAGGGCCATTTCCGTCGCCACCAATAATGCCGTCAACAATCGAGAGGTAATTGCGTCGCTCGGTCGAAAACTGCCCTCCGGGTCGGCCAAAAAATAGAACTCTGTTCAAATCCACAAGCGTGCGCCACAACGTATCATTGCCATACCATCCGCCGTGAATGATCGTCTGGTCCTTCCGTCCGGCGGCCCGGGCAGCTCCGTGTTTTAGATAGGCGCCGGCTCGAATGAGGGTTTTTCCACCTGGAAATTTGGCAATCTTCTTGAGAATTCTCTCCCGGTTGCGCAGTACCGCTCCGGGATCAACCGGAAATTCGTCACCGTAGGGCGGCGCACCGCTGCGGTGGTGGGGCATCCATCTGCGGTAGTGCGTTATTCCCATCAGGTTCTTTAACGAGAGCGTCACTCCTGTTTTAACATGCGACTTGAATTTGGGCACGTTAATGAACAGGTCGCAGCCGAGAATTGTGTTCGGAATGCAGTACTCGTGTTTTCCCCGGTAGTGGTGCTGCTGCGGTTCGTTGCGCTCCTCCGAGTGATCTGCAAGTGTGAAGTACTTTGCAGGAGGTTCTGAGTCAATTGGCGCCAATGCGCTCATTGCGCCCAGGTCGAGCACGCTGTTACCGGCAGGATCTCCGGGTAGTTTTGCATATTCCCCCGACCATCGAGCAAAAAACTCTTCCCGCAGGTCCATCAGCTCAAGTGGATAGCCGCGCTCTTTGAGCTTGTTGACCATCGCACGGATTCCGGCGCCCTCCACGACTCCCTCAAAGTCTGCATGCACGAGGGGAGCGTCCGCTATAATGATGCGTCCCGACTTGCCCACCGCCTTAAAGGCATAGTCTACCAAAGGACGCAGCACTGATCCGTGGCTGACCATATCCAGTACGCGTTCGCCGCCCAGCGCTACCCAGCCCTGTTTGAGATCCACAAGGTTTGGCTTGATCATCACTGTGCCGCCAGGGCGCACCAATTCACCGAACGGATTCCATTGCTCTGTACTGATGCGATCGGAATCCAGATTCAGGGATGAAAGACACCAACGAACCGTGTCATACACTCTATTGGTATGCGCAGAAACAGGACCGGAATACTCCGGATACTGAGTAGAGGGGTCGAACGGCGGATCAGCAGGATAGCTGACTAAAGTCGAATCGTGAAAGAGTGCGACCGGCGATCTCTGGTCGGGACTAGGCGCTTTCATGCCGCTGGAATGGTGCAAATCACGAACTGTCGCTTGCCCATGGCGCCGGGCAGAATTTCTTTGACGAATTCGATGCGGATTCCGACTTGACTTCCAGCCTGTGATTCCATCAGCGACCTGATCTCGTCGAGTTTTGATTGAGGAGGCGTTTCACTAATCAC
>CAZVXJ010000298.1:0-4057 GCA_964631675.1 uncultured Alphaproteobacteria bacterium | reverse complement strand
TCTATTGCGTTGGACGATTGCCAGATGGATCCCCAATAACCCGCAGGAACGTCCATTCTAAACACCATGTCCTGACCCGAAGCCCCGCACGATTGGCCCGGCGAGTTGTCACCTGCGCCGCAATTGTTGTAGGTCAAGCTGTCGCGTGGACCGCCTGTCAACACGACGGGTGCGTTGCAATTCGTTCCGTTGCGCACTTGAACATTCACACGTGCGGTGTCATTGTTTGCATTGGCGTCACTCGCCACTTCCGTCCAAACCAGCAGGGCATACGTCCCATCCGAGACCGGAAGAGTGATGGAGTTTGCAAAGGTTACATCCTCGGAGGCATATTGTGCCAACACTGAGGTGGAGCTGCTTTCGATGGTCCCGCCGTTGAAACTATACTTAACAACTGCGGCCTCCGAAGTCGTACCAAGATTTGTAAACCGGCCCGTTACCGCCAGCACAGCACCCGGGCCCCACGGTCCGGCGTTTGGTGCGACAACCATCGTTGTCATGTAATCGTGGGGATCGGTTCCAGACGACGCAAGAATTTGCAGATGAGCACTAAACACGCGTCCCGTATCACCGCCTGCATCGTCATAAATGACATATTGCCAGGTACCGTTGGCAAGCTGGCCATCAAATGCGGTGAGTGCTGCTTCGGGGCGATATGTGCCTGTGAATGGCGAAACGCCGGCCGTGATCAGCGTAGCGGCATCATCATCAAAACGCGTGCGAATGAAGTTATCGCCCGTGCTGCCGTTATCCGACGTGAGGTCTATTCGTGTTCCCGTCGGTGACTGCAACCATATATCCAAGTCTCCGTCAAACGTGTGAATCAACGAGTCGATCTGACATTCCACGTCCAGAACAATTCCCAATCCGGTTACAACGATCGGAACATAAACTGTATCGCCGGCAACGCCACCCGTTCCGGCATTCGGAATACGCAGCGATGCCCCGGTGTATGGGAAAGTTACACCACCATTGTCGTCCAGTCTGTCCCGCGGCTCCTCTGAACGTCCGAATCTCTCGATGGATTCGTAGTACTCGATATCGGATTTATCCGCCCTCGACAACTCTCCTCCCGCGAGGTCACGCTCGATGGCTTGTTTGGCGCGTTCATACCGCTCGTCAACAGTGACCAACACTGTTTCAGCGCTTTCAGTAACGCCGACGTCCGGAATTGGAGTGGCTGCAAGTTTCGCCAGCTCCTCAGCGGTAACAACCACCGTAATGGATTGTTGCGGCGGAGCGGAGCTCGTTGACAGGTTTGATTTGTCGACCATTTTGCTGGCGGCCCAGAGCCCGCCGGCAACAATGGCTAACAATAGAGATACGAAAGCAATAGACTTCTTCATGGGACTTTCCTTCACTTTGGCACGGAATTCAGTGGGTCATTGAATCGGTTCCAAGCAATGGTGCATTTGGACCCGATTCATCGAATAAATCTAACCTGAGATCAGGCTTTTGTCAACCTTTAGTATGACAATTTTGCATATACTTCAGAGTTTCGCCGACTTTCTTGGAAGGCTGGCACCGGGGTCATCTGCATGTAAACTCTTGATTCCATTGAATCGTCTGCATCGAAATGCCTTTCTACATAGAGCTGGAAACTCGAGAGGCTGGTTTGTCTTCCAAAACCAGCCTCTCGCAAATTGGACGCTTGCCGACCGAACGTCTCAACCGGTGCCGGAAATACCAGAGTTAACATAGCCGCGTCCGACTATGGGCGCCATCATCTTGAATTCCTGAATCATTGCCGCAAGCTGCTGAGGATAGAGCGACTGGTAACCGTCCGATAGTGCACGTTCCGGTTCGGGATGCATTTCTACCATCACACCATCAGCTCCAGAGGCAACGGACGCCAGCGCCATCGGCACGACGAGATTTCGTTTCCCCGTGCCGTGGGATGGATCGGTAATGATCGGAAGATGTGAAAGTTCCTTCACAGCAGGTACAATACTCAAATCAAGCGTGTTGCGAGTGAAATCTGAAAAGCCGCGAATCCCGCGTTCACACAAGATGACCTGGTAATTTCCCTCGGAAACGAGGTATTCAGCCGCATTCAGCAGCTCTTCAAGCGTGGCCGCCGGCCCCCGCTTGAGCAATACTGGCTTGTGGGTGCGCGCGACCAGCTTAAGCAGCACGTAGTTTTGCATGTTCCGAGCTCCAACCTGCAGCACGTCAATATACTTTTCCGCGAGCGAAACACTTTCCGGATCAATCACTTCGCTGACGATGGGAAGTCCAGTCACCGCGCGTGCCTCGGCCAGCAACTTCAGCGCGGTTTCGCCAAGCCCTTGAAAGGAGTACGGTGAAGTTCGAGGTTTGAATGCACCGCCCCTCAGCATGTGCCCGCCAGCCTGACGTACCTGCTCGGCCGATTTCAGAATCTGTTCCCTTGATTCCACCGAACATGGACCCGCGATTACCACAACGTCTTTCCCGCCAATCGTCACATCGCCGACACGCACGAGTGTGTCCTCGGGTTTCACTTCACGCGACACAAGTTTGTAGGGTTTGGTCACGCGAATGGCCTGTATCACACCGGGCAGCGATTCGAGTTGTTCGCGCGGAATGGGGCCGCTATTGCCTGTCACACCAATGGCGGTACGCGTCGCACCCGGAATTGCGTGAGCCTTGTAACCGAGCTTCTCAATCGCCTCAAGCACGCCGGACACTTCCTGATCGGTCGCGTCGCGTTTCATGATTACCAGCATAAGATCACCTGATCACTTCCCAAGTCTTGAGATTTCGATTCTACTAAATTGCCTGCCGAAGTTCTGAGACGAATGCACTCACGCGATTCACCGCATCCTCCGCATTTCGAGCGTCCTGGATTCGTTTGACAACCGCACTTCCAACGATGACACCGTCCGCGGCCTGGCAAAGCTCTCGAGCGGATGCGGAATTTGAGACACCAAAACCTGCCAGAACAGGTCGGCCGATAATCCGTGAGGCATTGCGAATGTAGGAAACCGTTTCCTGTGCGACGCCTGTGCGAGTTCCCGTCACTCCCGTAATCGAGACGGCATAGACAAAGGGCGAGTTATCCTGCCTGAGTTGCTCCATGCGCTCAGCGGTTGAAGTAGGAGCCAAGAACGGGATGATCGGCAGAAGGTGCGATTGAGACATGGCCCGAAAGTCCGGCTCTGCATCATAGAGCAGATCGGGAATGATCAACCCGCATATGCCGCTACGCTGCGCTTCGTCCAGAAATCTTTCAGGAGCACGTCCGAGCACTGAATTGAAGTATCCCATCAGCAGCGTCGGTCCACGCTGTGCGACCTCGGCCGCCAGCTCAAATAGATGATCAAGTTTCATTCCCGCATCCAGCGCCACTTTGCTGGCATGCTGTATCGTCGGTCCATCAGCAATCGGATCAGAGTAGGGCACGCCAAGTTCGATCATGTCTGCACCCGAATCAAAAATGGCACGAGCGAGCGGCACTGTCCAACGTGCGTCAGGAAATCCCGCGGTCAGATAGATCGACAGTAGTTTTCGACGCTCCGCACGTGCGGAGTCGCAAAGAGCGAACAGGTCATGCATGCGAGAGATAGGTTTGCAGGTCTTTATCACCTCTGCCTGACAAACAGACAACCACGGCACTGGAGTCCTTGAGAGTCAGCCGCTTCAAGTAGGCGAGTGCGTGTGCGGATTCAAGTGCCGGTAGTATGCCTTCAAGCCGCGCGCAGAATTGCGCCGCTTCGATAGCCTCGTTGTCGCTAACCCGGTGATAAGCCACCCTTTTCGTGTCAAACAGGTAGGCGTGTTCAGGTCCCACTCCCGGGTAATCCAGCCCGGCGGAAATGGAATGTGCTTCAACAATCTGTCCATCGTCATCCTGAAGCACATAGCTGCGTGAACCGTGCAATACTCCGGGACTGCCGCGGGTTATCGCTGCGGCATGTTGTGCCGATGTGTCGCCTTCCCCACCCGCTTCAATTCCGATAAGTTCCATGTCAGAGTCGATGAACGGAGAAAAGAACCCGATGGCGTTGCTCCCACCTCCAACACACGCAATCAACTGTGCAACAGGAATACGTTGGGAAGTGGTTTGTGCACGAGT
>CAZVXJ010000297.1:0-4057 GCA_964631675.1 uncultured Alphaproteobacteria bacterium | reverse complement strand
AGGAAAACCCCTTCCTCGATTCCTTTTACAAAGACCCGCGCCACTATGCCTTTCAAACGCAGCTGTTCTTTCTCCTCTCGCGATTCCGACAGCAGCAGGAGTTCCCTGAACCTGACCTCTTCCATCCCTGCGTCGTCTCTGACTACGTCTTCGCCAAGGACAAGATATTTGCCTATATCAACCTCAGTGAAGCAGAAATCACACTTTACGAAAAAGTATATGCTCTCATGGAAGTACGTGTGAAGAAACCTGACCTCGTCGTCTATCTGCAGAGCTCTACGGAGCGATTGCTAAAGAACATTCGTCAACGTAATCGTCCTTACGAGAGAGATATATCTGAGGCCTACTTGCGCACCTTGAATGAAGCTTACAATCACTATTTCTTCCACTATTCCGAAACTCCGTTGCTCATCGTGAATTCGACAGCAATTGACTATGTGAACAATACGACGCATCGCGACTCACTTTTTGAAGAAATTGCTCGCGATGAAGGCGGCACGCGCTATTACAATCCTGTAGAGCTGTGAGAGCGGTCATTCGATTTGTTTTGCTTTTCATCGCAGCGCTGCTCATCATGCGGTACGTGATTCGGCTTTTTTCATCCCGTCGAACAGAGTCACAAGTGGGGGGCAGACCGAAGAAAACCGGTGGTGGACGGGATGAAAAAATCAAGGATGCAGAATTCAAAGACATAAACCCATGAGCCGCGAGAGAATAAGCACAGCGTCCGCACCCGCTGCGGTCGGACCTTACAGCCAGGCCATTCGATTTGAAGGCAAACTCGTTTGGACTGCCGGGCAGGTCCCAATCGATCCGGCAACGGGAAAGATTTCCGGGACGAATGTCACTGAGCAAACTGAGCAGGTGATGAAAAATCTGTCGGCAATACTTGAGGCCTCAGGGTCAAGCTTGTCCGGCATTGTGAAATCGACTGTATTCTTGAAAAGTATGGGCGATTTCGCAGCGATGAATGAAGTTTACAGCAAGTATGTCACGGTCGATTATCCAGCACGAAGCACCGTAGAAGTCTCCCGGCTGCCATTGGACGCGCTCGTCGAGATCGAATGCCTCGCCCTAGTACGCTGACATCGCTCGCGATCGTCCTATTGATCGTTTCAAGCTTGTTTGCAGAAGAAGCATCTCCGGCAAAGCCGCTCAAGAGCTCTACTGGTGCCGTTTTTAGATCGCTTGCCGTTCCCGGGTGGGGCCAATTCTATACAGAGAATTATTGGAAGGCTGCGGGATTCTTTATCATAGAGTCTTCCTTTATTATTGGGATATCCCGCAACCATGATCTGATGATGCGCTTCAAGACGGGCGATGATTTTCTCAGTGAGAAGTTTCATCGCAATCAGCGGAACAAGCTCATCTGGTGGTTGGCCGGATTCAGCCTGCTGTCTATGGGCGACTCTTATGTCAATGCCCATATGTACAAGCTTGATTTTTCCCCCAGTATTGAATCCGAGGACAGCAATTCGAGCCTTGTTCCGGGTATCTCTGCAACATTGCATTTCTGATTAGAGTATTCATGAATCTGTTTGACCGAGTGGTGGTTGCTACGCTGCCTCTGGTTCCCAAAGTAATTGTTGGAAAGGTCGCATCCCAGTACATTGCAGGTGAAAGTCTTGCCGATGCTGTCCGAACAGTCAAGAGCCTGAATCAAAGCAAGTTCCTTGCAACAGTGGATGTATTGGGCGAGTTCGTTTATGACGAAGACAAAGCAGCGGCAGCGGCTGAAGAATATGTCCGGCTGCTCGACGTTATGGCAAAGGACAAGCTTCAAGCCAACGTATCGGTGAAACTGACGGCAATGGGGCTATCGATCAGTTCCGAAGTGTGCAGGCATAATTTTGGTAAGGTACTCGATGCGGCCAAAAAGCACGGCACCTTTATTCGTATCGACATGGAGGATTCTCCATACACGGACAAGACTCTTGGCCTGTACGATGAACTTCGGAAGGAGCATGATATAGGTGTAGTCATCCAGGCTTATTTGCGCCGCTCGCTGGATGACATCTCCCGGCTAATGAAGGGAGGCGCTGCAAATTTTCGATTGTGCAAGGGAATTTACAACGAATCCGAGTCCATTGCATTCAAGGACAGGCAGGAGATTCGCGACAGTTTTATGCGACTATTGGAATACATGCTTGCCGGAGGCGCCAAAGTTGGTATCGCCACCCATGACGAGTGGCTGGTCGACAGAGCATGCGAGCTGATATCACGACTTGGCATCGATCAGGATCGCTATGAGTTTCAGATGCTGCTCGGAGTCAGGCCGGAACTGCGGGATCAGATACAGGCATCAGCGCACCGGGTAAGAATTTACGTTCCCTACGGCGAATCCTGGTACGGGTACTCCACGCGCCGCCTGAAAGAAAATCCTCAGATTGCAGGCTACGTTTTCAAAGGTTTGTTCAAAAAATAAATCGGTGAGTTCGGGTCACTCATGCCAACGTGCAGAGTGACCCTCTCTCTGAGGAGACTCCATGAATCTACCCGACAAATTCATAGACAGCTTCATTTGCGGCAATTGCTTTGATTTGCTGAATGAACTTCCTGAGGAAAGTGTCGACCTTGTTCTCACGGATCCACCCTATGGAATCGACTACCAATCCAATCGTCGTGTGGCACGAGAGAAGCTCCCAAAGTTTGAGAATGATATCGACCTTAGCTGGGTCGATGGCTGGGTGGAACAAATACATCGGGTTCTCAAGAACGACACCCACTTCTATTGCTTCACCCGATTCGACATGTACCCTACGTTCTTCAACTCCATCTCGCAGAAATTCAAGATAAAGAATTGCCTGATATGGGCCAAGAACAACCACGGCAGCGGCGACTTAAACGGCTCCTACGCGCCGCAGCATGAGATGATCATATTTGCGGCCAAAGGCAGCAGGCATTTGAACGGTTCGCGTGAGGGCGACATTCTTCCGTGCAGTAACGTTCCCTCAGCTCATCGCAAACATGCGACGCAAAAACCTGTCGAACTGCTTCGACAGCTTATCGAAAAGAGCACCGATCCCGAGCAAATCGTGCTCGATCCATTCGCTGGAACTGGAAGTACCGGTTTTGCCTGTATGGACATCCATCGAAGCGGAAGTGATGGACACCATCGGAAATTTGTGCTCTTTGAGTTGAACCACGAGTGGGTGAATTCTGGACGGCGTGCCGGACTCGGTCGTCAGGAGAGTTTGTTGGATGTACCGATGCAGGATGTCGAAACCGCGAAAGGTCCGCGCAGGTCTCGCAGCGTGCTCCGTACCTATAGATATCGAACAAAAGGCGACCGAACAGGCGACTTGTTTCCCTCATTTGCATAAGAGAATCGCCCGGCAACACCGGGCGATCTTGATTCTTGTCTCATGTGCTGGGTTTAGATGACGCGCATCTCTTTCCCAACTTTCGTGAAGGCGGCAATCGCCTTATCCAAATGCTCGGTCTCGTGTGCAGCCGAAATCTGAACGCGAATTCTCGCCTGACCCTTGGCTACAACCGGGAAGAAGAATCCGATTACATAGATTCCCTCTTCAAGCAGATTGGCCGCCATGGATTGTGCCACGGTTGCTTCATACAGCATGATCGGCACAATCGGATGCACTCCGGGGCGGATTTGGAACCCAGCTTTAGTCATCTTATCTCTGAAATAGAGAGTGTTTTTTTCAAGCTTATCTCTGAGCGCTGTGGTCTCTGAGAGCATCCCAATACAAGTGGACGCCGTGGCCGCAATCGGTGGCGGAAGTGTATTGGAGAACAAATAGGGCCGCGATCTCTGCCGGAGCAAGTCTACAATTTCCTGTTTCGCAGCCACAAATCCTCCGGACGCACCGCCAAGTGCCTTGCCCAAGGTGGACGTAATCACGTCCACTCGATTCATCACTCCGCAATGTTCGTGCGTTCCTCGCCCGGTTTTGCCCACAAATCCCGTCGCGTGCGAGTCGTCCACCATCACCAGCGCATCATACTTCTCCGCAAGATCACAGATTTCTCTCAGTTGGGCGATGTCTCCGTCCATTGAGAATACACCGTCCGAGACAATCATCCTAAATCTCGCGCT
>CAZVXJ010000296.1:0-4065 GCA_964631675.1 uncultured Alphaproteobacteria bacterium | reverse complement strand
ATTCGGCGTCCTTCGCCATAGCGTTGCTTGGTGTACTTAAAGTAAGCCCGCTGCGCAATCACGCTCAGGGCCTCAGCCACATAAATTCCCCCGATTACAAGGAGGAAGAATTCTTTCTTCAGAAGGATAGCCATTGTTCCCAACGCTGCGCCCAGTGCAAGAGCACCAGTGTCACCCATAAATACTTGGGCAGGGTAGCCATTGAACCAGAGAAACCCCAGACCCGCACCCAGCAAGGCTGCACAGAAAATCGCCAGTTCGCCTGCTCCGTCGAGATAAACAATGTTAAGGTAGTCTGAGAATTTTGAGTTGCCGGTTACATAGGCCATCACCACGAATGCCAAAGCTGCAATCGAAGTGACTCCAATCGCCAGTCCGTCGAGGCCATCTGTCAGATTTACACCATTAGACGTACCCGTAATGACCAGAATTACCACCAGCGGGTAGATCCAACCGAAATCAAGCATCACGTCTTTCAGAAACGGAAGTGTTGTAAGCGTTACCTGGGTCGCAAAGTTCCTTCCGAAAAGATGAGGGTAGAGCAAAATGAAGAGTGCTACCAGTGCGCCTAGACCGATTTGCCCTGCCAGCTTGTAACGGGCAACCAATCCCTTCTTAATTTTCTTTACAGATTTAAGATAGTCGTCAAAGAACCCGACTGCACCCATCCATAGGAAGGCGAGCAAAGTCAGCAATACATAAAAGTTTCTCAGATTGGCAAGCAAAAGCGTCGGAACAGTGACTGAAGTAAGAATCATCAAACCGCCCATTGTCGGAGTACCAGCTTTCACCCTGTGAGTAGCCGGACCATCCGTGCGAATCTCCTCGCCGATCTGGTGCTTGCGCAATTTCTTGATCATCCACGGCCCAATCACGAATGATAGAAGCAGCGCGATTACGGCCGCAAGCGCAGATCGAAACGTGATGTACCGGAAGAGATTCGCCCCAGGAAGGATGTCCCGAAGTGGTACAAGAAGATGGTAGAGCATTAACCGAACAGCTCCCTTATCCGGGAAACCGCTCGTTCCAATCGGGCGCTTCTTGAACCTTTCAGTAAGACCAAATCGCAGTCGGTCAATAGTGCCTGCAGATCCGGCAAGAGCTCATCCACTGATATAAAGTAATGGATGTCAGTCTCCTGCGTGCCTCCTGACATTGTGGGAGATGGCCATTCACTGCCAACGAGAACAACGCGCTTCAATTCGTACTCGAGCACAGACTCGAGTAGCTTAAGATGTTCCGAATCAGTAAATTCACCAAGCTCGGACATCGAGCCAAGAATTGCAATTTTCCTCTTGCCATCGGTCGCAGCAAGAGTCTCAAGCGCGGCTCGCATGCTCGCCGGATTCGCATTGTAGCTGTCGTCATAAATTCCAAGATTGCCTGCACGTGTAAATTGTGCACGTCCTGGAACTCCATTCCACTTGTGCACGGCTCTCGCTGCGTCGTCGATCGCAACACCAAACTTCGATGCAACAGAGAGGGCCGCAAGAGCGGATAAGGCACTTGGTTTGCCGGGCACGCTCAACTGTATCTTGGTTCCTTCAAAACTGAAGGCTGCACACGCATTGCCGGATATGGACAGATCTTCACCGGCATAGAATTCATCGTGCCAATCGGCTGGTTTGACGCCGAATCCGTATCCCACCCGTCGTGACGATCGGGCGGATTCAATTCTACATCTTGCGTCATTAACCGGAACAAATGAAATTCCTCGTCGCGCAACGAAGTCATAAAGCTGGCCTTTCGTGTGGGACAACTCTTCCAGAGTTCCGAATCCGCCTATGTGCGCGCTGGAAATCGAGGTTACGAGGCCATGGTCAGGGACCGCGATTTCACACAAGCCGCCAATCTCACCAGGAAAAGAAGCGCCCATCTCAATCACATATCTCTCAAGATGATTGGGGAGATTCAGGAGGGTCAAAGGAACGCCGAAATGATTGTTCAAATTCCCAACCGTGCCATCAGTCGCAAATTTAGTTTCAAGCACTCTCAACATCAGGTCTTTAGTAGAGGTCTTGCCATTCGAGCCCGTGATTCCAACGACTTCACCGCGAAATGACTCCCGCCAGAGTTTTCCGAGCTGGCTTAGGGCGGCGGTGGTATCATGAACGGTCAGACACTTAGCTTTGCAGCGCTGTCCGGAGTCTGTCTGAGTCCATGATGAGTTAACGATGGCAGTGCGAGCTCCATTTGAGAACGCAGCCTCGACAAACTCATGACCGTCGCGGTGGGACTTAACTGCCCAGAATGTGTCCCCTGGCCGAACCGCGCGAGAATCCAATGTGACTCGTCCGATTTCCAGTTCAGGATGGAGGTCACTTGAAGTCGCGATACCTGTTTGCTTCAACCAACCGACCGTGACGAAACTCACGACTTGAATCCGCGCGATGTAAGGGCTCGCGAAGCAACCTCGGCATCGTCAAAAGGAATCTGCTCCGTTCCAATTTCCTGATAAGTTTCGTGACCTTTCCCGGCAATCACTACGACGTCGCCATTGCCAGCCCGCTCTATCGCCTTGAATATTGCGGATTCACGATTCACATCACGCTCGTACTTTGTTCCAGATGGAATTCCCTGAATGATTTCGTCAATGATTTGGTCCGGATCTTCTGTACGGGGGTTATCGCTGGTCACGATCAACTTTTCGGCGATTCGTGCAGCCGCCGCTCCCATGAGGGGCCGTTTCCCGCGATCCCGGTCTCCTCCAGCGCCGATTACAGCTATAATGTTCCTTACCGCAGACTCTCGTGCAGCTTTCAGGACATTCTCCAAAGCATCCGGAGTGTGGGCGTAATCAATAACGACACTGAATGGGGCATTCGATCGAATGACTTGCATTCGTCCCCTGGCGGGCCGTACTGTGCGCAATGCCTCGACAATGCTGTCGAGCGGCAAGCCGAAACTTAGGGCCGCACCAACCACGGCCAAGACGTTCGAAACATTGAAGCGCCCTACCAGGGGTGTTTCAAGTTCTCGCTTACCGCCCGGAGTGCGCAGAACGAATCGCGTTTGAAACTGGCTCTGGAACAAATTGGTCGCTGTGATTGCAGATGTTCCGCCAACCGAATAGGTTGTTACAGAACATGCGCAGGCTTGTGCAAATGTGCCTCCCTTCGGATCGTCAGCATTGATGATCGCAGATGAAGTGACAGGAAGCTCACTGAATAAACGCAGCTTTGCTGCGAGGTAGCGATCCATTGAACCGTGATAGTCCAAGTGATCACGTGTGAAGTTTGTGAAGGCAGCAACCCGAAAGGGAAGGCAGGCTGTTCGTTCGAGATCTATGCCAATGGAGGTTGCTTCCATCGCCACGTGAGTGACCCCGCTTGCCCGCATCATAGAGAGTGCTTCGGCAATTTCAACCGATTCCGGTGTCGTGCGCTGCGTTGAACTGCGACGGGCAGAATAGCTGACGCCAAGTGTTCCAATGACTCCTGTGACGTGGCCGTTCGATTCAAGAACCTGACGTAAAATCTCGGCAACCGTGGTTTTGCCATTTGTTCCAGTCACAGCGAACAGATTTAGATGGCGCTCCGGATGACCAAAATAGCTCAGGGCTGCCTCTGCCATCGCCCGCCGCGCGTTCGGAACGCGGAGGATAGGGACGTTCGCAGCTTTGTATTCCGCGTCCTGAGTCATCACGGCCGCCGCTCCGCGACTGAGTGCGTCAGGAATGAACTCTGTTCCCTGCTTTTGAAGCCCGGGGATCGCTATGAACAGATTCCCCGGTTTGACTTGCCTCGAATCGTAGGTAAGTCCAGTGATCCGCACATTGTTGCTGCCATCAAGCTGCGCGCGAGTCAATTCACCGATGATTTCGGCAAGTTGAATCGAACGAATTGAACCACTCAATCGGTCAGTCCTTGAACCCTGCACGCACTGCCAAGGGCAGCCCAAGTGCCCGCAGCAGGGTATTGTGAGACGACTCGTCGACTCCCGCTGATTTGTGGACGAAATCCTCTACGGCTAAGTTCCGCTAATGCTTGTCGCAACGGTAATCCTTCGATCGCCGGCATGACAACCAATACACTATCTTGAACCTCTGATACGTATTCTCGACTC
>CAZVXJ010000295.1:0-4109 GCA_964631675.1 uncultured Alphaproteobacteria bacterium | reverse complement strand
TTAGGCGTCCGTGCATAGGAAGGTGAGATTGCAAGTACTGTGCGAGAAAGTGATTTATTTCAGAGGCCACACGCTGTGTGACGGTGATGCGTGATGCAAATTCATAAGACCCAGAGGATGCCGATCGAAGTACCATAAACGAGTCCGCACTGATGTTCCCGTCATTCGGTGTCCCCGATGCCGAATTATGGAAGAATCCTCCATCCGACATCAAATATCGCAACGGGCCGCCGAACGGTGGCAAGAGTGGCAAGCCGGTCTCGATGCATTTATCGAATCGTAGCACAAGTCCGAGTGACGGCAGCAGGCTCAATTCAAATTTCCACAGGATCGAAAGCGGGGATTTCGGAACGGAGTCAAGCGCATCCAATGTTCGCCGTGTTAACTCGTATACGTCTGAGTGTGGATCCAAGTCCTTCATCGACTTGAGCAATAGCTCTGAAACTGCCATCGCCGCGGTCAACGACTGCCATGAGGCCCGCAGCCCCAGGTGAGGCTCCCGAACCTCAACCTCCTTCACAAGCTGTAACTCGCGAGTGGCCTTCACATAGATTAAAGCATCCAATTCAGATGCAATCTCAAGACCCGCGGTACTACCGTTCTTTTTTCGAGCCCGAGCCCCTTTGACCATCAGGCCAATCTTGCCTGATTCTCGCGTGAACAGTGTAAGAATCGAGGATGTTTCACCGTGCGCGATATTCCGCAACACGATCCCTGTCACTCGCTGGAGAGTTGGCACAATCCTCTAAGGCGCAGCGGAAGCTGCCGCGACAATCGTATCCGCAAGACCCACCCACTCCTGAACCGTCAAGGTCTCGGGCCTTCTGGTGAACTCGAGAGTGCTCTTCTGCCAATGAGGATGCACTCCCGCCAGACAGGACAAGGTTCGCTTCAGCATCTGTCGCCTTCTGCTGAACGTAAACCGCACCATGCGTTCCATGAGATCAATACTCTTGGGATAATACGGGGGAATTCGCAGAAAATCCAGCCGGACGACTCCGCCATCGACTTTGGGTTCTGGTCTAAAGGCACGCGCAGGAACGGAAAACAGGTTGATGACGTTGGCTTCAAGCTGCGAAAATACCGAGATCTTACTCCAGTCTTTGCCGCCGGGATTGGCAGTCACTCGGTCAGCCACTTCCTTTTGCATCATCAAGACTGAACACTCTATCCAGGCTGCACCAGATCGATTGCGAGAAGCTCGGGCCTGGTGGATCAAACGAAATAGTACCTCAGAGACCAAGTGGTAAGGCAAGTTCCCTACCACTTTAGCACCGGACAGCGGGAGGATTGCTCCCAAGTCGCACTCGAGAAAATCCTGATGTATCAGCTTGAAATTGGGATAAGATCCAAACTCCTGCTGCAAAGTGGAAATCAATCTATTGTCGATTTCGACCGCAACTATATTCGCCCCTGTATTCAGTAGGATCCGAGTGAGTACACCGCGCCCAGGCCCGATCTCTAACACAGTGTCGGTAGGCTGAACTTGTAATGAAGTGACGATCCGACCGGCAAGTTCCTGATCTACCAGAAAACACTGACCGAGGCTCTTTTTTGCAGGCGGCAGGGACTCGGCCACGAGAACTAAAACATGTAATCGAGCTGAATTCGGAAAGACAAATTCTCTGAAGTCACGTGGTCGCCCGCATAAGTCCTACCCGGCTGTGTCTGACTGGGATACTCATTATTGTCACGTGCCTGAACCCACGTTTTCGGAGATGCACTGTCCCCTGTCAGCTTCAGACGAAAGGAGATATTGCTTGACACTCGACTGGAGAGAGCAACCCACCAGCGCGCGGATTGCCCGTCCAATACTGTGAAATCCGTGTCCTCAAAATTCCAGAAGAATCCATCATACATTATCCATGCGGTGCGTAAACGCAGATTCGGTGAGAAGTTGTGTGTCAACTGAACTCCCATCGCCTCCGTTCGAGACGCCGTTTGTGCATCGATCGGAGACTGGCCCGTAGGATCTGCATCTCCGGAGAGTCGCGGACGTGGTGTGAATCGCGTGTACCCGTTTGCGTAAAGTACAATCAGATTATCGAATCGAGATAACCGGTACTCAAGCATCAGGCGATTTTCATAGGTTTGGAAGCCCGTTTCCTTCGCAGGGTCATAGTTCCATCGACCCTGTAGTTTTTGTCGGACACGAAGCAGTATGGGCCAGACAGGGCGATAGGCAATTCGAGCGACCCAACGATAATAGTCTGCCTGATCTGCAACTCTAGTCCAGTTGTCGATCTCTGCTTCAACGGTCAAAGGCCTCGATAGCTGATAGCGAGTCTCGAAGAACACGCCACGCTCGGCTTGGGGACCTGCGGAATTCCGCTCCAATTGCGCAAACTCGGCATTGGCCAAGTAGAATTCATCCTCATAGGTCGTTCCATTGTAGCGGGAGTAATTGGAAAACCCCTTCGAGTAAGGATTATCATACGCAATATCATACGCGCGGTACAGTGCGAGAAAACTCAGAGAATTCCACTGCGCATGCATGGAGGTTATCACCGCACCGGGATCATCGCCGATCTTTGCAAACGATCCCGTCCTTTCAAGCTCCGAGTACTCAAATTGAAACGTGTAGTGCTTGACCACCGACATCAGGTCCAGACCAAAGACGCGGCGCACGGATTTCGAGTTTCCCCAAATGGTCGAACCATTCGTAGACCGATATCCTTCCAGGATCTCTGAGTTGATTAGTCCGCTCGCAATTTCGTCACGCTCCTGAGGGTCAATCACGGGAAACACACGAACCACAGTATCCTCGCCGGCGCTGGTTAGTGCATCGAAGTGATAAACGTCGCCAAACTCTGGTTTCATTTCCCGATCATACATAAACTGAGTGGCAATCAGTCCAATTTGAGAACCGATCCACGGCCTGTACGCAATTTCACCGCCCAGTGCGGCCTCGCGCACAGCATTAACCATCGACTGTGTTCCTTCAAATGCCGGAATGGTCACGGTATCACCATTCTCGATCTTGTAGCGGGTCGGATAAATGTCATCTTCAGACCGCGGTACCATGGTGATCAAGCGATTCATCGTGCCATCTGGATTCAGGATCGCGTCTTTGCGTCGTGACGAGAAGAAACCAATTCCCTTTAGCGATCTCCACGTTGACTCAAAAGCGGCGCCATTCATAGTGAATTCTCGCGCGCGTGAAAGATCAGGCGCAATTCCAGTTATGCGCTTGTCGAACCCATATCCGGAGTAACGAGGAGAAAAATAATCACCACTTTCCACACTTAAACCCTGACCCAGTGAAACCTGGTAGCTGCCAAGATAAGCTCGATCAATTCTCACGGGACCCATCATCTTCTTCTCAAGCCCGCCAAACCACTTGACTTCGGGAATCTTCAAGTCAGCATCACCCGAATAGAACGTGCGTTCGCCGAGGTTGCGGTGCCACAGAAACCCAGCCTTATAGTCCCGCCGATAGCTGAATCGAAGCTTGTGACTCGTATCGGGGCTAGGATCGACTAGTGCATCGGGATCTATCGCCAGCTCTTCATCGGCGAAAAAGGGAGTGTTGTATGCACGGAACGTGTAGCTGCCGTGAAGTTCGCGGCTGGAGGACACTTGCTCGTAACTAAGGTAGTTTCGGGCATTGCGATAGCCCCAGTCGGATAGACCCGGTACGGACCGAAGATCACGCTGTCCGCGAATTGCGCCTTGGCGATTTACTTGATTGTAGATGGCTACCGCATCTGCCGGCGAGACATTCTGCAAGTCCATCAACTCGTCAAGCGATGCCTCGTTGACATTCATCGGTTCCGCAATTCGGTCAATCCACTCGTCGACGAGTCCGACATTGGTGCCTTCCTCCGTGCCCAGTGACTCGATGCGATAGTAGGCATCCTCAATTCTCTGCAGTCGCTCATCGCCTGCTCGCTGTGGATTCACACGAACCAAGTCCCTGAGCAATCCGATGGTTTCGGCGCTGAAACCCGGCAGATTGCTCACATCATAGATGGATTCGAGCGGCCCCTCGAACAGCAGCCGCTGCCAGAGAGTCTCAATCTGCTCCTCTGACAGCGGCAGTTTTGAGAGCTGCTCAAGTGTTGCAGAATTCAGATCAATCTTCTCTGATCCGTATGCGACAACGGACC
>CAZVXJ010000294.1:0-4145 GCA_964631675.1 uncultured Alphaproteobacteria bacterium | reverse complement strand
GTGGACTTCCTGCCGGTCGATATGTTGTAGAACTGGTGCAAGACAAAAACTCGAATGGACGCTTCGATGCGGGCAGCGTCACTCCGTTTGAGTTTTCAGAGCCATTCATGCAGGCGAGCGACACTGTTGTTATCCGTGCACGCTGGGAAAGTGAGTTGTCTATACCGTGGTCCCTAAGTCCGAAACTAGCCGAGTAAAGAAATGCTGCATGCCGTAGTGATGGCCGGGGGTGTGGGAACGCGATTTTGGCCGGAGAGCAGGCGTCGCCGTCCCAAACAACTTATTGACCTGTTTGGGGCTGGGACCATGATTCAGCAGACCCTTGCACGCATCGAACCAATCGTGCCGGCGGGGCATCGCTGGATTGTGACAAGCCGGGAGCAGATGACTATTACTCAACAGGCCCTGCCATCTTTTCCTGCGCACCAGTTCATATTTGATGCGATGGGACGCAACACGGCTCCGGCAATTGGCCTCGCCGCGATGCGGCTGCTGCAGGACGATCCAGATGCTGTGATGATGGTGTTTCCGGCTGACCATCTGATTCAGAAGGAGGATGTCTTCCGAGAGGCACTGCTTAGCGCAGCGGCGCTGGTTGAAAACTCGAATTACTTGGTCACGATTGGCATGGAACCGACACGACCTGAAACGGGCTACGGTTACATTCAAATCGATTCGAATGCACCAGCTATTGCCGACGGAATTTTCAAAGTAAAGACCTTTGCCGAAAAGCCCAATCTGCAGACGGCTATCGCATTTGTGGAAGCCAGAGAATTTCTTTGGAACAGCGGAATCTTTATCTGGCGGGCAGACGTAATCTTACAACAGATTGCCGATTTTCTGCCGCAGTGGTACAGCGGACTGCAGGAGATAGCCCGGGACATGAACACCGCCAAAGAAGAAGAATCAACGTGGCGGGTATTCTCGTCACTAAAAGGAATCTCAATCGACTATGGAGTGATGGAACGGGCGCCGAACGTGGCCGTTGTGCGTGGTACTTTTGGCTGGAGCGACGTGGGAAGTTGGGAAGAGGTTTGGCGACTGAGTGACCATGACTCAGACGGAAACGCGCGGCGAGGAAAGACCTTTACTGTTGATTCGAAGCAGAATCTGGTTTTTGCGAAAGAGAGAATGATCGTCCTGCTTGGAATGGAGAGATTTGTGGTTGTTGACTCAGGTGATGCGATCTTGATTTGCCCGCGAGATCAATCCCAACAGGTGAAATCCGTTGTGGATGCGCTGGAGCGAGGCGGCAAGGAAGACTACCTCTAACGAATGATGAAGACCGAAAAGCTAGTACCACTCCTGGCCGAAACTGTAAGACGTTTCGGATACAAAGTTCGCACTGAGGAAGGAAATTTTCGCGGCGGCCAGTGTCTGTTTGCGGATGAGAAACTGGTAATTCTGAATCGGCGAATGGGCATGGACGAGCGTGCGGAACTGTTGGCTATGGTGCTTGAAAACGAAGACATCGAGAGCGTGTTTATCCTCCCTGAATTGAGGTCATTCCTCGAAAGACGAGCACGAAAAGCAAGGGCCGACGCCACCGACGACAGGGCCGAACATGCAAATGCAGCTGATTCCTGATTTAATTCGCGAGTCGCTTGACGGCTCGCGACTTGCATTAGCGAGGCTGTTGACCCGTGTGGAGAATGATCGCGATGATTGCTCGACCGTTGCTAAATTGCTCGCCGGTCGGATCGGAAGTGCCATACGAATCGGAGTCACGGGACCTCCGGGAGCGGGGAAGAGCTCAATCGTAACGGCATTTATCCGACACTTAAGGGAACACAAACACCGAGTCGGAGTCATTGCGGTCGATCCGACAAGCCCGTTTTCCGGCGGCGCACTGCTCGGCGATCGGGTTCGCATGACTGTACTTAGTGGTGATGACGACGTGTTTGTCCGGTCCTTGGCGACGCGCGGAGACTTGGGCGGACTCGCATATGCGGCGGGTGACATGGCCGATGTGCTTGACGCCTGCGGCTTTGACTGGATAATCTTTGAGACTGTTGGTGTAGGGCAGTCGGAACTTGAAGTGGCACAACACGCTGATACAACAGTAGTCGTACTGGTTCCAGAGTCCGGGGACTCCATTCAGGGCATGAAAGCCGGCCTGATGGAGATCGCAGACGTGTTTGTGATCAACAAAGCGGATCGTGAAGGTGCAGACCGTTTCGCCGGAGACTTGCGCTCGGCGATGCACTTGAAAGAGTGGACGGGTTGGACTCCACCGATGGTGATGACGGTCGCCACTAAAGGGACCGGCATTCAGGAGTTTCGGGAGGCGCTTGATTCTCATGTTGCTCACCTTAGAGCAACTGGTGAGTTTGATAGACGTCGTGACAGGCGCCTGAGGCGACGAGTCGAGAGGATGGTTGAAGAGCATCTGGTAGGACAATTCTGGAAACAGCACCGTCGGGATCAACTGGAAGCGGCGATTCGTTCGCACAAATCGCCGCATGAAATCAGTCTCGAGTTGTTGAGCAGTAGTTCTTAGTTTTCCCGCTCCCAGGCCCTGGCCTTCGTGGGTCGAAATGGTTCTGCAGAGTAAAGCATTCCGCATGCAGCACTTTCGCTGACTCCCCGACTCTCGCGCAGGGTGCACGTAATGCCCTCGTCTACGAGCCAGCCCATGAAACTTGAAATCTGGAGGTCGCTGGACGGAACCAGCGATCCTCCAGTGGGGTGCAGTCTAATCAGATTCACCTTAGCAGGGATGTTACGCAGCAGATACTTCAGATTTTCCGCATCCTCACGGCGGTCGTTCACGCCGGCAATCATGATATACTCAAATGTGATCGGAAACCGCGTCACGTGAGAGAGTTTTCGGACAGATTTCATCAGCATTTCTAACGGATAAGCCTGATTCACCGGCATGAGTTCACGGCGGCTCACATCGGTTGTTGCGTGGAGTGAGATTGCCAGCTTTGCAGGAGGCAGGTCCACTATCCACCGTTCAATTGACGGAACAATTCCGACCGTGGAGACCGTGATCCGAGATGGGGTAATTGCCATCCCGTCAGGCTCAGTCAATAACCGCAGTGCTTTCACAACTTCATCATAGTTGTGCATCGGTTCACCCATTCCCATAAAAACGATATTGGTGAGACGGGTTGCACAAAGGCGGTTCAGCTCTATGACTTGGGCAACTATCTCCCCCGCCGAGAGATTTCGATACAGTCCCATCTTTGCAGTAGCGCAAAAGTGACATCCCATCGCACAGCCAACCTGACTGGAAATGCACGCTGTTTGGCCAGGACTATCTGGAAGGTAAACCGACTCAACCCTAAGGCCGTCTGCGAGCTCAAATAGATGTTTCACCGTTCCGTCCGAGGCGCGCGCGACTTGCGCAACCGCCAATTCCGCCATCACGGCTTTTTCACTTAACTCGGTCCGAAACCTCACGGGCAAATCACTCATCTGATCGAATGAGCCAACCTGACGAGCGTAAATCCACTGTTCAAGCTGGCGCCCGCGATAGCGCGGCTCGCCCAGGGATTCGGCGAAACTTTCGAGTTCTTCGCGAGTTAAACCGATGAGTCTGGTTTTTTCAATGGTCATTTGTGTACGGCCAACAAGAGTTGTTGCCCATAATGTAGTTAATCCCATCCAAATTCGCAATTCTGTGTCTCATAGGAGAACCAATGGCGCCTGCCAATGATATTGATGCTCTAAAGACTCTAAAAGAGTCCCGTGATCTCATGATGAAAGAGGTTAGCAAAGTGATAGTCGGCCAAGAGCAAACGGTGAATCAACTGCTCATTTCCCTGTTAGCTCGTGGACACGGCCTTCTGGTCGGCGTGCCGGGTCTGGCTAAAACTTTGCTCATCTCAACGCTTGCCCGCGTGTTGGATCTGAAATTCAGCCGGATTCAGTTTACGCCGGATCTGATGCCTTCAGACATCACCGGGACCGAAATCGCAGAGGAGGATCGTGCGTCGGGAAAGCGAACATTCAAGTTCATTAAGGGGCCAATCTTCGCCAACATTGTGCTTGCAGACGAGATCAATCGTACACCGCCCAAGACCCAAGCCGCACTCTTGCAGGCAATGCAAGAACACGAAGTGACCGCGGGTGGTGAGACGTTCAAGCTGGAGGAACCATTTTTTGTTCTGGCCACACAAAATCCGATAGAGCAGGAG
>CAZVXJ010000293.1:0-4153 GCA_964631675.1 uncultured Alphaproteobacteria bacterium | reverse complement strand
ACCCCTGACCTCTTGAATGCCATTCAAGCGCGCTCCCAGCTGCGCCACAGGCCCATCAAATTCCATAGGGGAACGACCAATATACTGATTTACCTAAGTCTTGTCAAGTAGAGTACGGGCAGTTAGGCGACGTTGTGCCCCGGCGAATCCGCCTGACCCACAGATTCAAATTGTTCTATAATAATGACTTAACATGGAAATCCGTTTTTCGGTCGGTTGAATGACAAATTCATGAGTTGTTGAGGCTAAGGATCGGATGCAAAGCGGCCCGACAGGATTCCTGCCGGGCCACAATGCCTCAACCTCTGAATCATCCCAAACCGAAATCCTAATGGACGCTAGTTTCCATGTTTGCCGTCTTCAATGAGGCCGTCTCTTTGCCCGCGCAAGCATCGCTGCAGAAGTAGTATTTCTGCCCATCGATCATTCTCACCGGGGTTGCAGACGTCACTTGGAATTTGTGGCCGGACATCTTACACTGGGCCCACTTTTCGCCTTCCTTTTGCTCAACAATATTGGCCTCCGCGGTAGCCAGCGAAACAGTCTCTTTCTCAAGATCGCCTGCCATGGCTTTCAGCGATTCCTGGCACTTCACTGCACATTCACTGTTAGTGAAATAGTAGCGGGCATTGCCAACTTGAGTATAGGGAGTTGACTCGGTCACTGCGAACTTCGAGCCTTTATACACTGCCATGCAGTTACCATCTTTGCACTCAAAGCAGTTCGCACAGTAGTATCCCTTGTTTCCAGCTAAGGCAGCCATGTCTGCATTCTTGGATCCGCAGCTTTCACCGGCTTTGGCACCGGCCGACTTGGACATGCAGCAACCCGATGATGCCGACGCACCCTTGGACGAACATCCCGAACCAGAAGCCATACTGGCCTTCGCGCCATCCTTGCAGGTCGAGGAACAGCCTGAACCAGAAGCCATGCTGGCCTTTGCTCCGTCCTTGCATGTAGCCGAACATGAAGCGTTGGAGGCATTCTTTGCCTTTGCGCCATCTTTACAGCATGCAGAACTCGCCGAAGCACTGCAGGAGCTACCGGACGTCAAACTTGCTTTTGAATTTGCTTTGTTTTTACACGAATCGCCACAAGCGTAGGTCATTCCGACAGCGACAATCGCCACTGCGGCTACGCTAGCCAGCATTAGTCCGAGCTTCCTGGTCATAATCTCAATCTCCTTGGAACTTGGGTATGTTTGTCCGATTCTAGTTTCACAGAAATATACACAATTGCTGCATGATTTGTTCCCCGACAAGTGGGCGGCTTTGAACTATCAAGTCATTGGGGGCTTGCGAGTAACCGAGTTTTTAAGTATAATCTCCATTAGGGTTACGGGTGACATGTTGTTCCTGTGCCAAGTTATGGGTTGAGCTCGTCACTTTTGCGGGAGGCACGGCGAGGTAACAAACTTCCACTTTCGACGTGAACAAAGACGATTTTTGGCGAGTCCATGGCCTCCTCCTGAGGCCGATGGAGCCGACGGATATTCAGGAATTCATAGAATTAGGCCTGCCAACCTGTGCCTTTATGCATGGCCGGGCACACTCCGATATGTCCGCCATGAGGCGTAGTTTCCAGAAATTTGCGCACGAATTCGTATTCGATCGAGACAGTCAGGTTTTCGTTCTCGTCTCAAGCGCTGGTGAATACGCTGCACAGCTCTGGTTGCACGCCACGGTTAACCGCTTCTCCGGTGTCTCTGAGCTGTGGGTATGGGACCTGACTGTCAGCCCAAAGTTTAGACGGAGGGGCATTGGCCGAGCGCTATTGGAACTGGCCGAATCGGAGGCACAAAGTCGCGGGCTTGAGGAACTGTGGCTACTCGTCTCAAGTAAAAACTCGGAGGCAGTGAGGCTATACCAACAGCGGGGACTGACACCTGGGGGTTATCTGATGTTCAAACACCTCCAGGATTCCGAGCCTGTGCGGGCACAAGTAACAGTCAAAGAGGCGGAGCTTCGCCCATTAGCTCCGGCCGACATTGACAGTTTGTATGACCTCTGGCGGTGCGCTTCGTTGCCATTTCGCCCAAACGGCCGGGATGAACCTTCACGCCTGTTTCAACATCTTGGCAGGCATGAGCCGGGAGGATTCGGCTTGTTTCGTGGCAGCAAGATCATTGCGGGAATGCTGATAAGCAGCGATGGGCGTAAGGGCTGGGTGGAGCGAATTGCCGTGATACCGGAAGAACGCCGGACAGGCATCGGGCGGGTGTTGCTTGCCACGGCCATGGCGGAGTTCAAACGGAGAAATCTATTAGTATACGCAGCCCTCATCGAAGGCGAAAACCAGAGTAGTCGCCGGCTGTTTGAGTCCTGCGGCTGGAGTTTTGACCCGGATGTTTGCTATTATTCTTTTCGCGAACAATCAGATTTTTGACAGTAGGTAAGTTTCCAAAGGAGGAAGGAAAGTGAGTCGTTTTGTAATCGTTGTCGTTGCGGTTGTGCTGCTATCACTTGCGGCATCCGCTACGGTCCATACCATTACGGCGAATGGTACATCGTTCACGCCGCAGTTCATTACAATTGCCCTCGGAGATACGGTTAGATGGACTAACACCGGCGGTACACACAATGTCGTCCATGCGGGCAACCCAGTGTTGTTCACCAGCGGGCAACCTGCGGCTCCCAATTCGCCGACTTGGCCGTACAGTTTCTCGGGATTCCCGAGTGCGGGGTTTTATGATTACTTTTGCCAGCCCCACGCGGGATTTGGAATGGCGGGGATGATCACGGTAGAGCAACTCGATGCACCGGAGGTCAACGGTCCGGTTGCGACCGAACTGGCTTTGCTGCAGAATTATCCAAATCCATTCAACCCTGAAACACAAATCTCGTTCAACTTGCCCACGACAAGCCATGCAAATCTAACGGTCTTCAATGTGCTCGGCGAGCAAGTTCGCACACTGGTAGATGGGACGCTGTCAAGTGGTGAGCATGTCGTGGCCTTCAATGGGTCCGGTCTTGGCGCAGGAATTTACTTCTACAGGTTGGAGACTCCTCAGGGAGCGCTTTCGCGTAAGATGGTTCTGGTGAAGTAGCCGATTTCTGCAAACCGATTCGAGTGGGCCGGCATGGTTGTGCTGGCCCACTCTATTTAGTAGTATCGTACCTCTTTGGCTGGTACTACCTTTGCATTTCCTGAGACCAAAGCAAGGAGATGGAAATGGACCAGAAACGAATCAAACTGCGCGGCCGGGGATTTACGATACTGGAATTGATGATCGTTGCCGTAATAATCGGCTTGCTTGCAGCTATGGCAGTTCCGCGTTTCCTTGAGATGAGGAATAAGGGCCATGTCGGTGCCGCGGTTTATGATCTCGACCTTGTCCGAAAACTCCTTGCTTACTACGAAGCTGACTGGAACGGTTATCCGGTAGGTGCAGCGTCGTATGCCGATCTGCAAACCATGCTTGTAGACGCTGATGGTAACTCCTATGGCGAGTTGCCGCTCAGCAACACATTTGATTTTGTTTCCTACGTCATTCAGCCTGACGGCAGCTATTTGGTGCGTGTCGCAGCGCACGATAATGGGTCCACTGTACTTGTGGCAACGCCCGATCGAATCTACCGCGAATAAGTACGCATAGGCAGAATGCCAATTTCATGCAATTGGCATTCGAGTGGTTGTAGACAACCTATTATCGAGATATACAAAGAGCCGGACCAAGCGATCCGGCTCTTTGCAATCTGCCGCAATTCTAATGTCTCTCCACGTCGCCAGATCCGTCAGCCCATGTAACCAACCCCAACCGCAGCGGATTGACCATGCTCTGGTGAGCTGGGATGACGCGAACGGTATATCCGAACGATCCGCTTTCCAACATCTTGACACTTCCGGTGAACCTCACCTGACCCGTGTCTGCTGTAGGCTCCAGTGGTTCGGACTCGGATCCATCGAGTTGCCCGTCCGCATTGAGTTTTCCATAGAAGACTTGAACTTCAACATCATTTGGCGAGAGAGCACCCAATTCTACGTAGGCATCAACCTGCACCACCCCGCCATTTGACTGAGCCATTTGAAAGGCTACGCGATCCACACGTACCTCCGGCCAGTGTGTACTCACTTTCTTACGCCATTCGGCGAGAATCTTGGGACCGAGTTTCCCATTCGATTCAAATTCGCGTGTGCGCTGGATTGCGGGAAT
>CAZVXJ010000292.1:0-4154 GCA_964631675.1 uncultured Alphaproteobacteria bacterium | reverse complement strand
ATCTATCACTATGCGGTTACTGTCTCGTCGCCGTAAGCCGGACATTCAAGCAGCAAACTCAAAATTTTGAACAAACGCACAAAACTGGGCAAATGAGCCGGGAACATCGGTTGCAATCCGTGCGTTTGTCAAGTATATTAAGGCTGAATCCTGTCCTGCAAGGGAAAAGGGTCAATATTCAACCAAACTGCAAATGCTCAGCAAGATCAGAGATATAGGGATGTTCTCAGCAGCGGTGATCGTCATGATTATGACGTTCGCCCCTGTGTCATGCCTGCTTGAGTCCTGCTGTGAAGAAGGAAGTAGCGACTGCTGTTCAGTCAGTGGTTGCGGTTGTGTCTGCTCCGCTGTTTTCAGCGCAACTTGTGATGAAGACCTTGTGGGTACGCCCGTTCATTCGGACACAGTAATACACTCAGACGACCGAATTCCACCTCTGCTCGTTCTCGAGCTCCCGCACAGACCGCCCATATTCGCCTGCTGAACTTACTCATGGGAGTACTCCGCCCCTTGGATGGGCGGGAATTCCGGAGTAAAGGTCTTTTGACTATCAGCAGGTGGATCGTCCGCTTTTCAAAAGCGTTGCCGATACCACGGCAACGCTTTTTGTTTGGGCCGGATTCTAACTAATCGGAGAACTCATGAAATTCAGATACAACCACTCTCGCAATCTACTTTTGGTTATGGCATTTTCGGTTGCTCTACTGGTGTTCGTTTCCTGTAAGTCTGGAACGGATGCGGCAAAGAAAACCGATGCGCAGGAACATCACGAAGGCGACGGTCATGACCACTCGCACGGTGTTGCCGGTGTGGATTGGTGCGCGCCGCACCGAGTCCCTGAATCCGTTTGCACGAAGTGCAACGCCAGCTTGATACCCGCTTTCAAAGCCAAGAACGACTGGTGTAATGAACATGGCGTACCGGAGTCGCATTGCTACCAATGCAATCCGGCGCTCAAATTTCCACAGGAAGACGAGTACAAAAAATCGAAGGGAATCAGTGCGATCCCTTCTGCACCCGGCGAGAAGGCTGCTCCAATGGCCGAGGCAGCCTCTGTAGACTGGTGCGTTGAGCACCGTGTCCCCGAATCACTTTGCACTAAATGCAATCCTAAACTGATTCCGATTTTCAAGGCAACCAATGACTGGTGTGCGGGTCATGGAGTACCCGAATCCCATTGCTATGATTGCAACCCGAAATTGAGCTTTGCACAAGAGGCCGCATACACCGAGCGACTGAAATTCAGCGAAGCGCACCCGCGCACCGCTCTGTTCAAAGCGAACAAGAGCACCTGTATGACTGAGAACACGGTGATTCAGCTCGGAAATGCCGAGACTGCGAATCGTGCCGGGTTGTTTGTCGAGGTGGTTAGTGAAGTTGCCGATGCGCCAACGATTGTGGCTCCCGGAGAAGTGGAGTTTGACCAAGCCTCGTCTTACGCCCTCACCAGTCTCGTTGGCGGCACTTTGGTTCGGTGGGTTGTTGAACCGGGCCAGATGGTACATTCGGGACAGACACTAGCTTTTATCGAATCACTTGAGGCCGCGTCCTTGCAGTCTGACTACATTCACAGTGCGGCGCTTCTCAGCGTTAAAAGGGCCGCATTTGATCGAAGCAAGTCTTTGGCTGATCAAGGTATGAGCAGCGCCCGTGAGCTTCAGGAAAACGAAGCGGAGTTTCTTCAGGCGGAAGCCGATCACCGCAAAGCCGCATCCATGCTGCGTGCGATAGGTTTTTCCGATAACGATCTGGAGGGACTTAAAACCTCGGAGCCGGGTGTACGAGTAGCCTTGAAGGCACGCGATAGCGGAACATTGGTGGAAAGAACTGCTGAACTTGGCACGGTCATCTCTGCGGGTCAATCGGTCGGTCAGATTGCAAACACGGGTGAATTGTGGGTAGAAGTTCAAGTTCGCGAGCGCGACTTCGGCAAAGTCAGACCGGGTATGGACGTCACGATTTCCTCTGACGGAAATGGCATGCAACGCTGCCGGGGTATCGTAAAATGGGTTGCTGATGCAGTGGATGCTCAGACGCGCATGGGCCGCGTGCGGGTGCAGATCGAGCCTAACGGTTCAAAACTGCGAGCGCATCAGTTTGTGCAGGTGGAGATTCATGCCGGTGAAGCGGAAAACGTAGCCGTGATTCCGAAAGGGGCCGTACAGTGGGAAGGCTGCTGCAATGTCGTCTTTGTAGCGGAAGCGGCTGACCGTTTCAAACCGCGCAAGATTTCCGTTGAGTACACGAATGGCGATGCCTATGCCGTCCACGGCCTGCGCTCCGGAGAAAAGATTGTGACGAAGGGCAGCTATCTGCTCAAAACAGAGTTGATGAAAGGAAGTCTCGGAGCGGGCTGCTGCGGTAGCGGAGCCTGATCCGATGTTAAATAAAATCATCGATGGAGTCATCGCCCAGCGATGGCTTGTGCTGATTCTTGCGGGTCTCTTCTCGTTGGCCGGAGTTGTTTCGCTCTCGAAATTGCCTTTCGACGCGTTTCCGGACACGACTCCTGTGCTGGTTCAGGTAAATACTGAGCCGGAGGGTTATGCTGCCGAAGATGTAGAGGCTCAGGTGACGGCGGTCATCGAACGCGATCTTTCCGGTCTTGCCGGCTTAGAAGAGATTCGTTCCATCTCGAAATTCGGCCTTTCACAGATTACACTCGTTTTCGTGGAAGGTACCAACATCTATCTGGCACGTCAGCAGGTGGCCGAGCGCATCGCCCGGGTCCAGTTGCCTGAGGGAATCACTGACCCAGAACTTGCACCCATCTCGACCGGACTCGGCGAGATTTTTCATTTTGTAGTGCTCGATTCGCTGGCCTCATCGAGACCAACCTTCGCTCGTGAAGTTCAAGACTGGTTGATCAAGCCGCAGCTGCAAACCGTGCCGGGTGTGGCTGAAATCAACAGCTGGGGAGGTTTCGAAAAGCAATTTCAGATTCAGCTCGATCCGGCCCGTTTGCTGGCATTGAATCTAACTGTGCAAGACGTGATCGAGGCGGTGGAACACGGTCAGACCAACGTCGGCGGCGGAGTCACGACTCGTGCGGACGAACGTTTCGTCATTCAGGGAGTTGCCGCACTCACGAATGTAGAGCATATAGAAAACATCGTGATTGACTCGCGCGACGGCAAACCTATTCATGTTCATGACATTGCCGAAGTCGTGATCGGACATAAGCTGAGTGTCGCCGGAGTCACCTATGGCGGCGAAGGCGAAGCCGTGCTGGGTCTGGGCTTCATGCTCACCGGAGAGAATACTCACCGTGTGGCAACCGCGCTGGCGCAGCAGCTCGATGAAGCCAAGAAAAATCTGCCGGCAGGAATCGATGCGCATGTCGTTTACGACCGCACGCATATCGTCGACCAGGTACTGCAAACAGTCGAGCACAATCTAATTTTTGGTGCCGCATTAGTGATCGCCGTGCTGTTTCTGTTTCTGGGAAATGTACGGGCGAGTATTATTGTGGCGCTTTCCATCCCGCTTTCGATGCTGTTTGCCTTTAATCTGATGCTGCAGGCAGGCGTGGTCGGAAGCTTGATGAGCCTCGGCGCCATCGACTTCGGGCTTGCCGTTGATAATGCGGTGATTCAGGTGGAAAACGTTACCCGGCGAATGGCTCACGGCCTGGGTGAACGGACGCGATTTCAGGTCATCAAAGATGCAATTCTTGAAGTGCGTAAGCCTACGCTTTTCGGCGAGTTGATTATCATGCTCGTCTATCTTCCCATTCTCACTCTCGAAGGTGTGGAAGGTAAAATGTTCAGGCCGATGGCCTTGACGGTGATTATGGTTCTGGGCGGATCGCTGCTGCTGTCGTTTACAGTAATTCCTGCGCTCTGTGCTACAATACTCCCGGTTCGCATCAGCGAAAAGGAACCCCGCATCGTCGGTTTTCTGCAGCGGATCTATCGCCCAACCCTCGATTGGGCACTGCGCCGTACTAAACTGGTCATGACCAGCGCCGTTGTTTTGGTGCTGCTTTCGGGATTTCTTTTCTCACGGGCTGGTGCGGAGTTTATTCCGCGATTGTCTGAAGGCAGCATTGTGATTAATCTGATCCGGCTGGCGGGTGTGTCGCTCGAGCATTCCATGGAAAACGGAGCGTCAGTCGAGAAAATTCTGCTTGAGGAGTTCCCCGACGAAGTGGC
>CAZVXJ010000291.1:0-4158 GCA_964631675.1 uncultured Alphaproteobacteria bacterium | reverse complement strand
ATCTGTTACTGTAAAAGTCACAGCGATGTTGGAACACGTCTGTGTGCAGTTCGCCGGAATTGTCACGCACCAGCGGCCCTCGGTCAGAGTGGCCGGCACGGTCGTATTGCAGCCGTCGCCTGTGTTATAAGAGGCGGTCACACCCGTCACATTGTTCTGCGCATCCGTCGTGGTCACGCACATTGTGAGCGGCTGGCCATAGGTGAAATTGCCTGGATTGCTGCTCCAGCAAGTGGCCGTCGGCGCGGTATTGGTAATCGGAATACGCACGGTATCGCGGTCTTCATTGCCGCAGTCGTCGCTGGCCGTAAACGCGATCACGGCTTGTCCGCAGTAACGCGTACACTCGCCGGGAATCGTCACACAGTAACGGCCATTGTTCAAAGTCAGCGGGACCGTCTGGTCGCAACTGCCTACCATATATCGTGCAGTTACACCTTCCAAATCCGCATCCGCATCATTCACCGTCACACACACTGTGGCAGGGGATCCCCACGTAATCGAAGCGGGATTGCTTCCCCACGGCGTCTGAACCGGTGCCACGCAGGCTGGGATGCAGCAAGTCACCGTGTTGTCACCGCATTCATCCGTCACGATAAATGTCGCACAGGCGTCGCTCTGTGTCTGCGTGCAGTTTGCCGGAATCGTAATGCACCAGCGGCCCGGAGCAACCAACACGGGCGTGGCAGCCGAATTGCAGCCGCCCGCCGAATAGCTTCCCGTCACCGTGTAAGGTGCCCCGCTCGGGCTGGAAACCACTGCGAACACGTTCAGAGCTTGTCCATAGGGATAGCGTGTCGGATTTTCTGCCCAGCAGGCAATCGTCGGTTCTTCGCAATCGTCGCAGATCTTTCTGAGAGTCAGGCAATTCTGTGTGCCGTTATCGAAATTGTTGTTGATGGCATCGACGGCATCGTTCAAGTTGCCAAGAGTCGTTCCGGCCGGGAGCGCTCCCTGGTTGCCGCCTAAGACTGTGTTTGCCAGCGCATAAATTTCGTCCACCGTCCATCCAGCGAACGGACCGCTGATCATCTCCAGCGAGCCGAGGTCTTCCCCAAAGCCCGAAGCATCACAATCAGAGAATCCAATATTCAGCCCCAGCGACAGCACCTGCGACAGAAAAACTCCCGCGCTGGTTGTCGATGTCGGATTTAGCAGGTTCGCATTCAGGACTCCTGCCGTCGTCCCGCGAGGCAGATACGTGCCGATCGCCGCCGCACTCGTAAAGCGCGCCGTAAACGTTCCGCCAACCGTTATGCCGCTCGGGAAACAAGTCGGGAACCATTGATTGAGAAAACAGCGCACGTTGTTGCCGCTGCAGGAATTCTGTCCCCAGCCTCCCTGCGTCTGTGTACGAAACTCGCCGATGGCAATCACGCACGGATCACACTCGAGCGTGCAGCTGACTTCATCGCTTTCACCGCACTCATTTTCCGCCACAAA
This sequence comes from uncultured Alphaproteobacteria bacterium, assembly GCA_964631675.1. Lineage (GTDB taxonomy): Bacteria > Electryoneota > RPQS01 > RPQS01 > RPQS01 > CAZVXJ01. The sequence continues at coordinate 2,715 of CAZVXJ010000291.1, read as the reverse complement.
GCGAACCACGAGGTCTTCGCAATCACTCAGGCAACTGGCCGGGACGCTTACGCAATATCGGTTTCCATCAATGCGAGTGGCCTCGCCCACGAAATTGCAGCCGCCTATGGTGTAGTACGCCATCACCCGCGTAATCGGCTCACAGTCCTGACCGTCATGATCATCGTGGTCGCCGTCGCAGTCCTCGTCATGCCAGGTTCCATTCGTCTTCTGCCAATCGCCTAAGTCATTCGAGTCGCCGTCGCATTGGCGGTCGCTGTCGTCGCCGTGGTGGCCGTCGCATTCGCGGTCATGCCAATCTCCATCGTCGTCGCGCCAATCGCCGTCATCGTTGGAGTCACCGTCGCAATGACGACTTTCATGATCGCCGTCACAGTCCTCGTCATGCTCATCGCCGTCGTCATCCCGCCAATAGTGATTATCATCGCAGTCGCGGTCACAGTCGTCATCATCGTTATCGTCGTCATCATCGTAGTCCCCATCGCAGTCTTCATCGCCGTTGTCGTCGTCTCCGCAGTTCTGATCCGAATTACAGCGAACCACCGCGCACACCGAAACCGCCAGATTCGGCGCATATGTGGTCGGATTTCCCGACCAGCAGGCGATGTCCGGCGGAAGGCAGGTTGAATTGGGAATCGTACACTCGGCATTTGCATAGCGGCCGCAGGCGTCGTATGCATTAAACTCAACCGTCAGATCTCCCGATGCGTTGGTGCAGCTCCCGGGAATAGTCACGCACCAGCGGTTGCCCGCGCCGTGAGTTGCCTCGATCGTCTCGTTGCATCCGCCGAAACTGTAGTGCGCTCTCACCGTTGCAAGATTGCCGTCAAGATCACCGGCATCCACACAGACGGTCACGGGATCTCCCGGCGTAAATCCTGTTGGATTACCTGACCAGCAGCTCACCCACGGATCGTGTGAGGATGCGCTGCACGTAGTCCGGCAGTAGGAAGCCCAGTCGGTGCAGGTGTTGCCGTTATAGGTGATCCGCATTTCGATCGAGCGATTGTCATTGGGAACACAGCAAGGGGCATCATAGCACACGCGCTGCCCGCTCTCACAGTCGCCTTCCCAGTCAATATGATCGAACAGATCCCAGATCGAATTGCTAATGTTGCTGGTATAACCGCCGCTGGACGTGGCCAGAGGGTTGTAATCCGCGTAGCCCGTATTGCAGCCGGAATAGTACCAGTTGCTGCAGGACGGATGATTGGAGCAGAAGTCATAACAATCGCAGAGAACCGTCGTGCGTGTCCAGGCGTAGAACTTGGCGCCGACGCTGGTCAGGCTGTTCTGCAGAGTGGCTGTGCTGATCTGCGGGATGCTTCCATTCCATGTGCAATGGTCATTGTTCTCACTGGATGCCAGAATCATGATGCGGCGGGATCCCGAGCGCCACGGCGTCGAATTCAAACCGCACTGAATGGCATGATAACCGGGCTCCTGATTTCCCGTCAAATCATTGTCCGCCACGTCATACAGGCGCTCGACCGCCGATGTCAAAGACCGCAGGCTCGACGTGTTCTCATGCTTTGGGCTTCCCCAGTATTGAGCGCCACACGCCGAGTTGCCGTTGCCGTTGTTGCCAAAGAAGACCAGCGAGAACTTTAGATCGATGCAGTCGGGCACCTCAATGCAGCTCAACGCTCCTGCCAAATCACATATGTAGTCGTTCATATAGCTGCCGCGGTCGACCACGAGGCAAACATCCACCAGTTGATTTTGACCGCTGCCGCCTTCGTAGCAGGACGAGAGCAGGTTCATGACCACGCCCTCTTCCTTGATCTGGATCGCCGACATGGGGAGCGTGGGCCAGTCTGAGGTGGAAATGTCCAGGAAAACCCGCGGGTACTGCGACAGGTCTATGTCGGTAATCTCACACGTGCAATCCAGCGCGTCGCGGTCGCGCTCGCCGCCGCCTTCTCCCTCGTGATTCAATTCAAAGGCCGGGATACCCGGAACGCTGCCGTCCGTGTAAACGGCTTCTATTGTGTAGTCTCCCGCGCCGTTGGCTACAAAACTCCGCTTCGTGACGAGCGCGCTCGATACAGCAACACCATCGCGAAGTACACGGTAACCCAGCATCGCTTTGGCCGACGCCCCTTCGCCCAGTACCATCGGATAGGCGGAGATTTCGTCCTTCTTGCGCGCCTTTTCGATGCCTTCAGTAAGCTCATCTTTGGTTGCACTCGCCAAGGATGCATCATCCGCCGGAGAATCCAGCAGTCCCGCATCTACGTATGACTGCGGCAGTCCCCAACTCAAGTAAACTTTGCCGTCCTTGCCTGGCTTTACTCGCACGCCGGACGGAGCGTCTTCCCCGGACAAAGCAAAGGCCGCCGAGGAGAACCCCAGTGCGGCCAGCGCGATGATTAAAGGAAAAACAAATTTACGACAACAAGCATTCTGAATACTCATGGATGCCTCGCTCTCTTTTCCTAATCTATTTAACTGTTCGTCTTAAAATCTCGCCGGTCCTTGAATCGCGCCTCCTCATATAATACATACGGGTCATCAGTCTTTACTCATCATTGGGCTGTCACAGGACATACCCGAACTCACGATTCGATTGAGAAGATAATACACTCTCACTCGAAAATCAATTCTATCACGAGCGCGTTTTTTCCTCTATACTTACTGATTTTCAACGACTAACGCTCTCTATAAGTTATAGCTTTGTGTAATATCCAATAAAGAGAGGCAGTCTATCCACAC
>CAZVXJ010000290.1:0-4189 GCA_964631675.1 uncultured Alphaproteobacteria bacterium | reverse complement strand
CTCATCTTCACCCCTTGAGGATTTCTGTAAGATTGCACTCGCCCGCTCGAAGCTCACACCCAAACTCCGAATAAGCCCCTCAACATAAGTCTTTCCCCCCATATTCAGACTTCGATTGCTCTCAAACTGACCACGGTCAAATACTGTGACATCCGTGCTTTGAAATCCGATATGGAGTGCGGCAACGACGATTGCGTCCTCGAGATAGCCGGACTCTGTCAAAGCCGCCTGCAACGCAAAAGGTTCAGCTTCCAGCAACAAAGGCTTCGCGCCTGCCCAGCGAACCGGCTCTACCGCATCGAAGACCCGTTCGTTCTTTGCGGCAACCAGCAGCACGTCCATGCGGCCTGCGTCGGTGTCATGCGTCATTTTGGCGTAGTCAAGCGACACCTCGCTGACGTCGAATGGGAGGTTTGTCTTCGCCTCGTATAGAATGGCTGATCTCAACTCTTCATCGCTCATTTCATCGGTTGCGATGCGTTTAATCATCACTCGCCGGCCGGCCACGGATAGAGCTACTTCCTTACCCTTAAGGCGATTTTCCTTCAAGAGGTCAGAAATGCAGTCACATACGACTTTCGCGTCCATCACGGTGCCGTCGACGATCGAGTCGTGTGGCAATTCCTTTGAGGCAACGCAGTCGACTTTGATGCCAGAATTTGTGGCACGCAACACGGCCAATTGGACTCCGTGGCTCCCAACGTCGATGCCAATTCCAGACTTATTGCGTCGAGGCATATGTTTTTCCCTTAGTTCGAAGTTTCGCCTTGCTGTCCAGCCGCGCTCATCGCGGACACAAAATCATCTCCACCGTCCAGTCCGTCGATCCTGCGAGGTATCATCACACGGAATTCGATTCCGTGATCCCGAGTGCTATTTACCCAGATCTTGCCACCCAGTGCATTGGTTAGGGTTCTGGTAATCGCAAGACTGGTTCCGAGTCCGTTTACGCCATTTCCGATTCCCGCGCGGTGGTAGCGGTCAAACAGGTGCGGAAGTTCCGATTGATCAACTCCAGCACCTTCGGCAAACACCAATAAATCGAGATAGGCCAAGCCGTCGGTCAGTTCAATCCTGACCGTCCCGCTATGAAGAGTTTGCTGAATCGCATACTGAATCACGTTGTACGACACCCTCTGCAATGCTTCAGGAAATGTATGAATCGGATCGCAGTTGACGGGTAATTTTGTCAGCACCTGTATCTTGCGTCGCTCTGCCTCCCCCTGACAGAGTTTCACTGCGGAACGTATGCACTCCACCGGGTCCGTTGCATCCCCGCGCATCTCAAATGCGCCGGCATCGGCGCGCCGAATGTCCAGCATGTCTTCAATCACAATGGACAGGTGCTCCATTTCCTCTTCAATCACGCGCACATACCGGCGTCGCTTTTCCTGATCGAGCTCCCCCGATTGTCCCAGTGTGTAAACATATCCCTTTACCAGTCCAAGCGATGTCCGAATGGCGAAATCTACCGCCTGGTGACGTGCCTCGACTGTATCCCAGAGTTTCCGCTCGAGGATGGCCTCTTGTGTAATGTCCCGTCCGATTCCTCCGATCAAGTGCACTTCACCGTGTTCGATAATCGGACTTTCATTTACCTCATAAGTGAGTGTCTCGCGGTCCGGGGTCTGGAACACACGGGTTGATCGCTCGGGAAGTCTTCTCGTAACCAGGGTACGCATCACTCGCGCTGCCATAGCGCCACTGTCTTTCTCCAACCAACGCGACAGAGGAGTGCCGATTAGTTGGTCACGAGTCTGGCGCAGGACCTTGCATAACTGGGCATTAGCGTCCAGAATATTTCCACTTGTATCCAGCAAATAGACAATGTCACTGGTGCGATCCAGTACCGCATTCCAATCTTCAACTTTGTCCGGCATACCTTTGATTGCGTCCAATTAGTCAGTTTCTCCCGGCGATACCACCGTCAATAGTCGTTCCACTGTCTCCACCAAATCCACGGGCGAGAACGGTTTTGTCAAGTATTCTACCGCACCAACAAGATGACCTTCATAGCGATCCATGTGCTGTCCGCGAGCCGTCAGAAACATCAATGGAATTGCACTGGTAGCCGGGTTCGCCCTAAGGGCGAGCGCCAGGCTGAATCCATCAAGCTCCGGCATACTGATGTCGGAAATAATCAAATCTGGCTTCTCAGATATGGCTTTTGCCAGTACCTCTTGGGGATCGGATATTGATACCACTTCGATGCCGCTGCCATCAAACGTGAATTTGAGCAGCTCAAGGTATCGCGGGTCATCATCAACTATGAGTAATCTTGGCTTGTTCATCGTATCCAGACTTTCTTCATTTGCTTCAAAGGACAGGATTCTTACGTTTCTCAGCACTCTTTTCGCGCACACCACTCATATGTATCAAGTCATTGACGGTTTGCGGAGTCAGTTGTGTTTCATCTTGGACCGCCAGTATGACAAGTTGCTGAAGTATTCCAAGAATGTCATGAATGCTGTCGCCGGCATGACCGCTCAAGTAACTGAGTATGTCATTCGGTAAGGCGATTCCACCAGCCTTCCGAGTCAAAATTTCTAGTCGTGCACCCTGCGAGTACGACTCCATCTTGACGGCTCGTCCCTTCTGCAGCATTGGTCGCAGACTGGGACTTACTCGCGGGGAATTCACAAGGTCCTCTTCGGCAGCCAACGCCAGTCGTTTGTGCCGTTTTTCCAGCGCAATAATCGTATCTCGAAGTTCTTGCTGCGCCCAGTCTCGACTGAGAAAGGCATCGGCATCATCAATAATCAGGAGATCCAGTTCCCGATAGAAATAGCGAAATAGATTTTGCTTGCGATCACGAATGCACTCATACAGGTGATCGCAGAAGCGCTGTCCCGTTGTAAGAATGAACCTCTTCAGTGGACTATGTGCAGTATAGTGGTTTGCGATCGCATGCAACAAGTGCGTCTTGCCTGTCCCTGCACCGCCCCAGAATAGATATGGGCACGCCGTCTCGCCCGAAGATTCACCTAACATTTCTTTCGCCAGACTGACAGCATGTTGATTTGCTGATGAGACAACGAGACTGTCAAACGTATTTGAACGATCGATAGCAATGCTTTTCGCCATATAACCCACGCGATCCTCCGCACCTATCAGGTGCGTAACGGATCGTTGCTCAGCTGGCTGCGGCTCTGAATCCTCAGCAGGATCCTGTGATTCCGGTTCGCCGTAGTGAATGTACAGCGCGTGAGAAATCGCCTCCGGCCACCCCAGGAAAGGTATGATTTCAAAGTCGGTGACAGCCCGCAGCGCTTTATGAGCACCGGAGTCCAGAGGCTCGGCCATGACAACCGCAAGCGCTCCACCGCTCCGTCGTATCGGAATCATGTGATGCCGATATGCGACACGAGCGGGAATGTGCCGAACTGCGTCGATGTCGATCTCGACATCTTCCAGCTTTAGATAGCGAATCTGACAAAGTTCGGCATACAGCGCTTGCAAATCGTCAGGATTCAACAGCCCTGTTCCGATTAATGAGTCTTCCTCTGACTTGCCGTTTGCTTGCGCATATTCCTTGACCTGCTGCACAAGTTCAGGCGTGAGGATTTCTCGCGCTTCGAGTAACTCCAGCAAGGGTTTTGTCGCAACTACTGACATATCTCAGATATCTCTCAGTTCTTTCGACTTTGCCATCAACCCATGCCGCATCAAAAAGGAAGACGCCCAGAACATTGCCTCGGCCGACGTGTCCGAATTCGCCTCGATAATCAGGATTTCATCTTCCTGGCGCGAGCTCAAAAACTGAATATCGCCGAACTGGATATATACTCTATCTGGGTAGACTCCTTGGAACACGTGATTCATCCCGAGCACGGAAACGAGCCGAGATTGGTCTGCCTCGTCGGTGTAGGTAGATGCAACCAGATGGGAATTCCTGGCAATATTGATCGACTCAAGTCCTGGCACTCGTCTGCGCACCTCGTCGAGGAGTTCGCTCAGGCGATGTGCATCGGTTGAGGATTTTGATTCGTGGCCAGCGCTTGGTTTTTCCAACCTCGCAAATTGCTCCAAAAGCTCGCGCATACTTACACGAACGGTACGGGCGGGCGGCAGTTTTTCAGCTTGCCAAAAGTATGTTCCGTCACCGGCCCCCACGATGGGGCTTAGCGCAGCCAGACCCTCCGGGTGTCTCCCGGCTCGTGTGCTGACAGCCTGGACGAGTTGGCCTTTT
>CAZVXJ010000289.1:0-4208 GCA_964631675.1 uncultured Alphaproteobacteria bacterium | reverse complement strand
GCGCTTCCTGAATTCAGGTTCGAGGCTTGCCATATAGCCCAGCTCAGTCGTGCAAACCGGTGTAAAGTCCTTGGGATGTGAAAAGAGGATCGCCCAGCCGTCTCCGATCCACTCGTGAAAATTGATCGTGCCGTGGGTAGTAGGAACTGAGAAGTTGGGTGCCTCATCATTGATCCGCAGCGACATGTTGCCTCCTTGAGTAATAGAAATTGGATTCCACGCGATTTTGATGGTGAATATAGAAAATCCGCTCTCGAATCGCAACAGCCGCAGACTCGCTGATTCGCAAAAACGACCGAACGAACCGAACTTAGGCTATTGGATTACAGTAAGTTACGGAAGAAAAGAGCCCTCGAAAAGTGCGTGCTATGGTGGGTGATAACGAGGAATAGGTGCAGAACAAGTCAGAAATCCGAAGTGGTTTGCGCAAAAGCACTGACACTCACGGCAAGGAGAAGAACAGCGCGCTAAATCAGATATGTACTTGAACGCACGAGCAAGCCGAGTGTTCCAGAAAGGAACGGGAAGAATCGCCACAGCGATCCGCACTCTCGTGCAAATGGGCCGGCGCATCGAATAGGCTCGAAGGCTATTCAGGGAATCGGGGTATGCCCGGAATAGCCAGGGCTCAAGCCACAGTTTCTAGAGTCATCCGCTAAGCATTCACCATGGACTCAGATTTTCGGCTCGGTACGGATGAAGTCGGCGTCAAGTCTGCAGTTTTTCTTCGCTCTGCACGCCTTACGAAGAATTCTTCCAGATAGACACAGGTCTTGCCAGCGACTTTCGTCCAAGAGTAGTTTTGTGCCAATCTGTGACCGTCTGATATCAACTGCATGCGTCTTTCCTTATTGACCATGCATTCGATTACCGCACCCGCCATTGATTCGGGATCCAGTGTATCAACAAGAAGCGCAGCATCACCGGCAATTTCACGCTGCGCGGAGTTGTCTCCAGCAACTACTGGTAGACCGGACGACATGGCTTCAATGATCGGAAATCCGAATCCTTCGTAGTGACTGGGGTAAAGCAATACGGCGGCCTTGTTGTACAACCGCGCGAGATCTGAGTCACCGACAAATCCTGTGTAAACCACGGCATCATCGGGCAAACCGCACGACTGTTGAATGTGTTTCAATCCTGCGAGCAGACTCGCAGGCACGTCACCCGCAATAACAAGTTTTAGCGGTTGCCTCAACACCTCTCGGACAACTTTCAGGGTTGCCAACAGACCAACAGGATTCTTCCGTGGATCCGGTACGCCTACGAACAGGAGGAAGCCGCCGTTGGTCAAGCGGGCGGTTCGCAATGCCTCACACTCAAACCCGCCATTAAACGCGGGCAATGTCGTCAAACCCGCGTGGATGGTGCGCAGCCTGGCCAACGGGACCCCTAAGTAGCGACGGACATCATCGGCGGTGGCTTGCGAAATGCAAAAGAAGAGATCGCACGACCGGCGAAGTAGATTCAGCTTAGATAAATAGGTTTGCTTGTAGGCTGGATTTGCATCTAAATAGGCATAGGGATAGATGAGAGGTATCAAGTCGTAGAATGTGCACGCGACGGGAGTATCTGCTTTGACGGCTGACTCCAAGAGTCCCGGCAGTCCGTCGTCTAAAGGATGCGGCAAGTACAAGACGTCATTCTTGGAGGATGCAAGTTCACTCCATGCTCGAACACCGGCGTTTTTCGCACCGAGCAAATGTGAGGCTACCGGGGCCGTTTCATCCGGGTGGTCACTATAGAAATTGAACTCCCAGTGCGGTCTTGCGCCAATCATTGCGCGCAAGTGCTCGATGGTGTAGCGGCCGATGCCTCGCAACATGGTAGCGCGGTTCGTCATCAGATTCAAGTCGACCGCTATCCGCCGAACTTCCCCCGGTTCATAAGCAACGCTGCGTAACTTCTTCACACGGTCGGAGATGAATTCCGATTTCACGGCATCAGAGTGAATATCCAAAAGATAGAACTCGGACCCGGCTGAAGTATCCCATTCATAGTGAACTGCGCCAGCTTGCCTCAGCAATTCAGCAACCGTTTGCTTGGTCACCAACCATCGATGCTCGGGATTGTGCACCAGATCCGGGTCATAATTCGGCTTGTCGGTGCTCGGGACTGTCACCAGAACCCGTTTGCCGACGCGCATGCACTCTTTAAGAGCCTTGACGGCGTCCTCAAAATCGACGTGTTCAAATATCTCCGGTGCGAGAACACAGTCAAATTCCGCGTATGCATAGGTAAGTCCGGTCACAACATTTCCATACTGAAACTTGGTCTTTGGTCGCAGCGATCTGCAGACCTCCAACCTGCCGCGATGAATATCCACGGCATCCGAACATTCTACGAGCTGTGAAATGTAGCCATTGGCGGGTCCAATTTCAAGGCAGCGCCCCACTGCTTTTCGCTTCAACCACTGCACTCGCTCGCGCTGCAGCGGCTCTGCATAGATGAAATCGGGGTGTGAATTGTAGTAATGGAGCAAATCTGTGTCCGATTGAGCAGGCGCCGTCAGTACTTCGTTGTACAGACCTGCCGTTTTATTGCCAACTGTGTTCCAGTTTGCTGTTTGCTCGTACGCCTTGACATTTTCCAGCAGTTTCTGAGCCACAAATGGATATGACAGGAAGTGCAGCAGAGCCGGCACCAATGAAAACGCCTCTGATAGCTTAAACGAAAGCTCGAGCGGAGTGTGGAATGCGGGCGCGGATGACGAGATCACAGGTCGACCTGATGACAGTGCCGTCATCAAAGCGGCAGATCCTTCGTAGCGTTCACTTGCATAGTTAAGCACGATGACATCCGCCGCTGCAAGAATCGCATTCCGTTCCTCGTCCGGAACAAATCGATCGTACATTCGCACGAAATCCAAAACACCCAGCGACCTGGCCGTTTCCAGGCACTCCGTCACATAGGCTTTGGAGTCCGGATTTTGCGGATGTGCACCACCGACAATCAAGAGCTGCGCGTTATGAGTTTTGCGAACTTCTGCCAGCGCATTGATCACTTCTAGCACACCTTTGTGTCGTTCGACAAACCCGGGAATGCAAATGTGCTTTTGCATCGGATCAATCCCCAACTCCAGTTTGGACTCTATCACATCGGCAATGCGTATAGAGTCGATACCCAACGGAGCAACCCATGTCCTGTTAGGTGGACCCCCGAGTGCAATAAGCTCGAGCTCATTCTGTGGATGATGAACAATGATCCGGTCGGATAATCTGGCGATTTCCCCCAACACAATCGCTTGTGTATCGGTGGCATGAAACGTCGTAATGATTCGAATGCCGGCCTTTCGCGCTTGCCGCATGACCGGAACGAGCCATCCCTCCAGCGCGAACATCCCGCCGTGGTTAATGTGCAGCAGTTGAATATTGTGTGCCCGCAGAGCACTGACAATTTCATCGCCTCCAGTGGGGGTTCGATCCCAACAGCGAACCACTTCGGTACTGTCTTGACGTCTCAGATCAGCGGTCCGTTCTGAAAGCACCCAAGGGGCGACTCCGTTATGCTTCAGGCCGTTCACCAGTGATTCAGCATAAATTGAAAGGCCGCAGTATTGGTTGTAAGTGGTTAGAATCGCAGTTCGCATCGTATTAATCGGTTTACCGAAGTCAGGTTGGGGCGTGGTTGACATTGGCGTGACTGTTCCGTGCTTTGCTCGCATTTCATCTACCTTGAATCCATCGTCTGTAAAGTACTTTTCATCATCAACAATCAGGCGGCTTCCCCAACGACTCATGAAGAGGTCGTGGTTTCGACCGCTCTTTGGGTGACCGTTAACGGTTTGGGATTCGAAATGGAAAATTGTGCTGGCCGGACAATACCAAACTTTCTTGCCATGCGCTCGAACTCTCATGCACAGGTCGGCGTCTTCATACGAGTTGAGATACTGTTCATCGAAGCCGCCCAACTCAGCGAATAGATCCGACCTGAGGGCCATGCAACTTCCTGCAACGAATTGGAACTCGCGTGCCTTCTTGACCGCCGGATGATCTCCGTCCAGTACGCGATGATAAATGCTGTAGAATTGGCCATCCTGACCACAGACATTTCCCGCCTGTTGAACCAGTTGGCTATCGGGGAAAAGCTGTAGATTTCCTACGAGGCCAATGGACTTGTCAGATTCGAGTGCATTCAGCATTTGATCGAGCCAACCGGGAGTTACGATGGTATCATTGTTCAAAAAGACGATGAATTCGCCTTCAGCG
>CAZVXJ010000288.1:0-4219 GCA_964631675.1 uncultured Alphaproteobacteria bacterium | reverse complement strand
CTAGATGTTTATTAAATGGGGGCAATTGCGGACTTGGACATCAAGAGATTCGAAGTATTGCCAAATGCCATGCTAACGAAGAGAGGCAGCCATAGAGGATGAATGAGGTTCAAAGCACACGATGTCTTGTTACCGGCGCTGGCAGCGGCATCGGGAAAGCAATCGTTAAGAGACTACTTGCAAAGGACAACACCATTGTTCTGGCGCTCGACCGGAACGATGAATCGTTGGCAACCGTTGAGCGCGAGTTCGATAGCCCCAATTTGATTACATGTCTGTTCGACCTGACGCGAACCGAGGACATCGCTGATTTTGTCCATGAACTCGTACGCGAGCATGGGCCGATTAATCAGTTGGTTAATAACGCCGGGACATGGGACTTGAAGACCATTATTGAACTGGATGAAGCAAGTTGGGACGTTATTTTTGCAGTCAACGTCAAGGCGCCGTTCGTGCTGATTCGAGAGTTGACGCCAGTAATGAAATCACTGGGAGGGGGTGCAATCGTCAACATTGCCAGCCGAAATGCCCTGAGGTCGAGTACAAAAAACTCCGCTTACGACGCATCGAAAGCCGCCTTGCTGGCCCTTACGCGTACGGCAGCGGGCGAGCTAGCGAGTTGCGGGATTCGAGTGAATGCCGTATGTCCGGGCATGATCCACACTCCTCCTAACGAATCATTGGTCACCGAGGGTTTGTTTCACGATGTGTACCGCCGACTAATACCAATGAACCGATTCGGTTTACCTGAGGAGATCGCTGGGGTCGTTGCTTTTCTCCTGTCGCAAGACTCGTCCTTTGTCACAGGAGAGTCAATTATCGCAGATGGCGGACAGATTGCTTGTCAGGACAATGACCGACTCATGGAGATACCTCATATTGGGTGAAGCTAGGAGCGATTCGACCAGCGATCGTCCGGCACTTCGCAAAGCGACCCTATTCTCGGCAGTACAATGATCACTTCATCTGATCGCAGCCGTTAACGTGAGTTTTGTTCTCTCCCTTCCAAAGCAGACGGACGAATTCCTCGCGATGGACATTGACGTGCCGCACTCTGAAATGCAGCTCCATGCGGTGAACATCAATAACTCGCTTCTAATAGAGCAGCTACACAACTCGACAAGCACGGCTGACATCAACAGTACGAAGCGCTACTAGAGAATTAAGGGGTTTCTAATGTAATTGACAGCGAGAAACTTGTCCTTCGATGATTAGCGCTCTAGCCGCGTTATTGCTAGTTGACGTTTTAAATGAAACTGGCTGCCAAACGCCTGCCCCAGCCGCTCATTCGCAACCTTCCTGAAGCGATTGAACGATGTTTGGCAGCCAGCGTTTCTGTCGGTAATTATACGCCCATCATAGGCATTTCACGACTCTGCTGTACCCAAAATTGAACGATGATACAACCGTGAACCATTCGTCCTGTCTGGTCAGCGATTCTGTTCTCGCCTGCGAACTGCACCAAACAACCCAACAGCGAGTGAGGCCAACACAAAGCAACCCGGCTCTGGAACTACTTCACGGGTAATTCGAACGTAATCCAGATACATCACACTATCGGCCTGACCGAAGGCCCCACTGTTAGTACCGAGCCAAAGATTGTTAGTCAATTGAAGCGTACCACTTACAGGCACAGACAACTTGGTAAACGAGTTACCGGAATCATGGATGGCAAATCCAGAGTCGTACACCGCGTTTTCTAAGAGAACGCGGTCGCCTGTTGCTCCGGCGGTATATGGCCAATAGGTTCGGACTCCCCACTCGATCTTGTCTCCCGGAAGGAGATTCGTGAATGGGAGCGTGTAGGTCGCATACTGAGCACCAGAAGTCGTGCTCGTGTAGACGACTTCAAAGCCATCTTCGGAATTGGGCGCCGCACTAGCTTGGTAAGTGAAGGACGTGCCTACAGGCACATTCCACCCAGCGCTTGGGACAGTGAACTGATCTTCCCATACAGTCACAGCGGCCGAGCTACTAGCGGCCAAAATTGACACGATGGTTGCTGATAGTATGAGCAACGCTAAGCTACTATTTGTCGACCTGGCGAGTGCGCTTGCCGACGACAAGACTCTGCCAACTATTGCATTAGACACTGCAACCTCCTTCCAAGTGGGCATTCGCCGCAACATCCAGAACACAAATATAGGACGAAAGCCGGCGAAAAACTCTTTCTTCCCAACGCTAACACTCACAATACCAATCCTGGCCGTGATGTCAAGCAAATTTCGCCATTGTTGGAATAAACACGGCAATTTATGTGATGCCAATAAGATGACCGCTTGGTTCCAAGCCAAAAAGCCAGGCCTGATCACGCTCGGGTTTTCTAGACCTATGGGAAGTCGCCCTGTGCAAAGAAATCTCGGTCAGAATTCAGCCAATAGGGTTGCCCGATAAGACCGCGGGTCGAATCGAATGGCCACTTGGATAAAAGCTGGACAAACAGTTGCTGCGTGCTCACTTTCTCGCCCCGCAGCCGCGGATCGCAATCGCATCGATCTCGACCTGAATTTGGCCCCATAATTCTGCCTGCACGGTCGTGCGAACCGGGAAGGGCGCAGAGAATTTCTGCTTGTAGATTTTGTTGAGCGCATCGAAGTCTGCCATCTTCGATAAATAAACTTGACCTTCACGCAGTCGTCGAGAGTGCAACCGGCCGATGCCAGAACTGATTCAAGATTGCTGAACGTCAGTTCTAGTTGAGCTTCAAACGTATCGCCCGCGATCTGTCGAGTGCTGGGCGAGATTGGGCCTTGGCCGGCGATGAATACCTGATCGCCAACGGCGATCGCGGGACTATAAGGTCCCCCGACAAAAACATTTTCCGGAAAAAACGGCTGCTTGTGGGGCATCCAATGACTCCTAGGAATTGCTCGCGGGAAGCCTCTCGGCCTTGAGAATACGAATCATCTGATCGATCAAGAAATCTGCGTGCCGGGAGACTTCTGGGCTGAGTAAGCGCGTTAGTTCACGACACCTGGCATTGACGAAGATGCCCCGGCGCATCAGCAGGCGCTTTTCGAGCTGCAGAAACATTTCGAAGTCCTGCAAAGAAAATGCAATGTACGGGAGCAGGGAGCCGAACAAATCATAAGCACGTTGCAGATCACCCGCCTCACCCGCGCGATACACCCGATCGAGTAAGTCACAGATGGCCAAACCGGGCATGAACCCATCTATGCCGCCGACGAGTGATTCCAGCATGAAGTAGCCGCCCCAGCCCCCGAGCAGGCGGACCCGGTCCCCTACTGATTCGCGAACCTTGACCAGTTTGTCGAGGATCATCGGTTCTTCGAGTTTGAAGTAAGTGATATTTGCATGGCGCTGACAGGCGAGGGATATGAATTCTGCACTGATTGTAGGGCCGCCCGGATTAAGATCCTGAATGAGAATAGGACATGAAACGGCGTCGGCAATCCGTCCACAGTAGTTCAGTAGGTCGCCTTCAGTGGCAGCGAATTGTCGCGGCAGTGCGAAGCTGATCACATCCGCTCCGATCTGCTCGTAACGCCGCGCGAACTCGGCAGCGCTCTTGGCCGAGGGATGATTTGCCTGGGCGATGACAGGTAGGCTGCCGCCGCTGACTTCAATCGCAGTTGTAACCACCAGCTCCCGCTCGGTTTCACTAAGCTTATAAAATTCACTTCCGTAGGCAGGCAAGCATATCGCGGCCATCTTGCTGCGAGCGGCGAAGCTCACTGCCGCACGGAGCGTCGGTAAATCAATCGCTTCCTGGTCGGTAAACGGCGTCGGGATAACGGGCACGATTCCATGGATCGTCAACGCCATGTGCCAACCTCCGCGACGGTCACGGGTTTACCCGTCACTTCGGATTCTCGCGCTGCATCCATGACAGCGATGGCTGTGACCATCTCATCGTTCAAAGGATGGGGCCGGCGTGTTTGCACCATCTGCTTGATGTGTTCGAGGATCACGGCCGACCCCGCCGAAGCATTGAAGTCATCGAGCGCCAGGGCCTGAAGGGCACCCTCTGGACCGTAAGCATTGACGAACATCTCCGTAAATCGAAAAGGTGCTACGCCGCAATGGATCACGACGCCGTGCTCCGGCCGACCGAGTTGGTCTCCGTAATCCAAGTGATGGGCAGTGTGACGCGGAGTCACCAACGAACTGACGGTTCGAATTCCTGTGCCGAATACGTGGTGTGCCGTGCTGATGGCGTGGATCAATGCGGCCGGGTGCGTGACGGTGCAAGTGATCG
>CAZVXJ010000287.1:0-4226 GCA_964631675.1 uncultured Alphaproteobacteria bacterium | reverse complement strand
CAGGAGTATGCCGTTAAGTGGGACGGCGAGTGGCACATCACCTACGAGGTGTTCCGTGACATGGGTGCTGCGTTTGGAATCGTCGTCTTGCTGATTTACGTTTTGGTTGTTGGTTGGTTTGGTTCATTCATTACACCGTTAATCATTATGGCACCGATTCCGCTCACTTTGATCGGTATCCTACCCGGCCATGCAATCTTGGGAACGTTTTTCACCGCAACTTCAATGATCGGCTTTATTGCGCTGTCGGGAATTGTCGTTCGAAATTCAATTCTCCTGGTGGATTTCATCAATCAGGAGATTCGCGCCGGTGAAACACTTGAGAATGCCGTGTTAAAGGCAGGTGCGGTGCGATTCCGCCCTATCACTCTGACTGCTCTTGCATTGGTTGTTGGTGCAAGTGTAATCTACCTTGATCCAATTTTCCAAGGACTTGCAGTCTCATTGATATTCGGCGTAATTGCTTCGACCGCGTTGACACTGGTGGTGATCCCACTCCTTTACTATATCTACCTTAAGTATACAGGCATTGCGGACCTCATGGATCCCGCAGAACAACAAGTCCAAGAATAGGAGTTCAAAACATGCGTGTGGAAGAAGCTGTTCGTTTGCTAGCGGGCATCATGGTTCTGCTAAGTATTGGGTTGGCCATCTACGTGAGCTATTGGTGGCTGCTGTTAACGGCGTTCGTTGCATTAAATCTTATCCAATCAGCGTTCAGCAAGTGGTGCCCCGCGATCACAATATTTCGCAAACTCGGCCTGAAGCCCTAGGATACTATCATGGAAATGCTAGTCGTATTCGCCAAAGCAGAATTGCGTGAAGAAGTCGAACTCCTGCTGACCAAGCAAGGGGTACATGGTTTTACTGAAATCGCTGGGGCCCATGGGTTGGGCTCAAGCGGCATACGAATGGGGAGTGCTGTACATCCCAAGACCTCCGTGGTTCTAATGTCTGTCGTGGAGAAAGACTTAAGAATTAGGATAACTGACATCTTGAAGGACTACAGCCGCGAGTGCAATTGTCATGTTTCGTGCGTATATTGGCCGATTGAAGTCGCCCTCTAAAGGAATTGCCATGGCTGCCAGCCCGAAAACTGCCTTTCCGTCAGCGGACACCGTATCTCACATCGCCACGATGTTGAAAGCGATGGGAGATCCTGTGCGCCTCAAGATACTCTATCACCTTCGCCAACGTGAGTACTCTGTCTCTGAACTCGTGGAAGAGCTTGGCTGCAGCCAGGCCAATGTCTCTAAGCACCTGTCCATATTGAAGGCGGCGGCACTGGTCGAATCCCGGACTGACAGACAGAATCGATTGTATCACGTGACGGATCCGGTGGTTGACTCAGTGTGTGATTCCGTTTGTGGCTCCGTTGAGATTAGGTTTGGGAAAGCAACCGGTAAACGCATCTCACGAAAATCCAAGTAAAGGAGTTGCACTCGGCCCCGAACAAAACGCAAGTCAACGGCTTGGACCTGGAAAGCGACTGCCCTGTTTTCAGTTGTTGTTTGATGCTAAAATATAGCCTTAACGGTAAAATGAAATAAGCCACGCGTGTGGCTTTATTGTTGTTTATAAATAGCTTGGCTTGGATGTTCTGAATGAGACGGCTCATTCGATTCCCGCCGGCTCCACTTTTGAACTCTTGTTAAGTATGAACTTAGCAAGGGTGCTTTGTCATCGGGCAGCAAATAGCGACAAATTCTACAGGACAAATACAGGACATTGAATCATCCTCAGTGGGGAGGGCGATCGTCATAAGCTTGTTATTTTTACTATTAAGACCTACAGCACCTACGATGAACGAAATCGTCCCTGCTTGAGGAAATGAAGAAGGCTGACCAATTCGGTCAGCCTTTCTATTGTGCACGAACTTCGCAAACACAATGTCAGCTTGCAGTCGCTAGTATCTTGTTGGCTTCAGCGATGAGGCCATTGATGATGCGACCATTCTCCAGCCTGAGTGTTCGTTTTGCCTTGCTGGCTGCATTTGGATCATGAGTCACCATGACGACTGTTCGCCCTTCACGATTGATCTCTTCCAGAAATCCTAGCACCTGTCGGCTCGTCTCCGGATCAAGATTGCCGGTTGGTTCGTCCGCAAGCACCAACGCAGGATCATTTGCCAGAACCCGGGCCAGTGCGACACGTTGCTGCTGTCCAACGCTCAACTCCGATGGCTTATGATCGAGACGGTCACCCAGTCCAACACGTGTAAGCAGTTCTACTGCTCTATTCTTTTGCTCGCCTTCATTCATGTTTGCGAGTAACAAAGGAACTTGAACGTTTTCTTGTGCCGTCAAATAGGGAATGAGGTTGAATGACTGAAAGACGAACCCAATCTTTTGCTTCCTAAGCCTGGCACGGTCATCAGGTGACAGATCATAAAGGGATGTGCCATCAATAAACACTTTGCCTTCAGTAGGTGATAGCATTCCACCCAGAGTCAGCAGGAGTGTACTTTTTCCACTCCCACTCGGTCCAACCAACGCGACAAAATCACCGCTCGCAACATCCAAAAACATCTCATCCATCGCTTTGACTATCTGCCCGCGATGTTTGTAGTGTTTCTTTGCGTTTTCGATTCTCAGCATTGCTTAGACCTCCTGCAAAGTTGCACATGGATCGAGTCGGGCAGCTCTTAGCGCAGGAAGAAAACTCGCAATCACTGCAAGTGGTATTGCAATGCCCAATGCAAGTACAACGAGTAGCGGCATTGGCAAGACCGGAACGCCTGCGAGTTTGGGTCCCATGACCACCGTCAATGCCGTTCCAAGGAGGTATCCTCCGATGCCTGCTGCCAGTCCCAGAAGTACAGCCTTTGTCATGAAGATTTGAAGAATCGTCGCTGAATCCGCGCCCATCGCCATCAGCGTACCAATTTCTTTGCGGCGCTCAAAGACGTTTGCGAACATGTAGTTTGCAATGCTCGCGCCGCCCACAAGGATGATGATGACAAGAAACACCATTGACAGTCGAGCCATTGTTTGGTTCGTCTGCAGCTGTGTATCAACGATTTGAGTGATGGTCACAACTTTCGCATCAGGAAGCAGCTTATTGATTTTCTGCACGAGTCCAGCGGAGATTTCATTACAGCAGCCAACCACCTCGATTGCGCTGACGGAAAACACCTGCTAACTACACTGTTAACAGTGGCTTTCTGTTTGATGGGGCTCGGGGCAAAGTGAGCCGTCTATGTGCAGTTGAAACCTGAATGGCGTTGGTACGTGAATTCTCAGTTTTCATCACCAACATAGCGAGAAAAACAGCGAAAGTCACAAGGCCATAATGACAGCACTACTGCTCTTGATCTGCACTTAGGCAGCTCAGGGGCAGAGGAGAAGCCTCTCCATCCTATGCGTTGTCACGCCAAAAAATTGATTTGCGCCGGAGTTCCTGTCGTTCCTTGAGTTCGTGTGTGGGGACTATTGGGTCATTCTCGTTCACAGAATTAAAGCTATGTAGTGGTAGGTGAACCGTTTTGTAAGTATCTTTGGCTTCTATCCTGCTTACCCGAGGTGGAGGACGCCGTACCACAGAACTTCTTTGATCAGAATAGTCATCAAGGCAACGATCTCATCAAGTTGATTGTGAGGGAGCAAGAGCTGCGGTAAAGGTTGAGTGCTATCCGTTATTCCCAAATGTTCCGAAGAATCAAACATGTGCAAAGGGTAATCCGATGAAGACGGTCTGGATGCTTATCTTATTGTTCTCGTCTGTAGCTTGGGCACAGTACTCCATCGGACATCGAGACGTCACATACGTAGATTCCTCACGAGCAAACCGGCAAGTCCCAACGGACGTGTACTATCCGGCAACTTCTGTAGGGGACAACACACCTGTAGCAACCCCGCCCGCCGGGGGATTTCCCGTGATCAGTTTCGGCCACGGGTTTCTGTTGAATGTGGCAACATACCAGTATTTATGGGAGGCTTTGGTGCCGGAAGGATACATCGTGGTCTTACCGCGCACCGAAGGGAGCTTTTCCCCGAGTCACCAGCAGTTCGGTCTTGATCTTGCGTTTCTAATTCGAAAGTTACAGGCCGAGAGCAACAATGGCTCTTCTCCATTCTTCGGCGTCGTCGGAAACACCTCATGTGTAATGGGACATTCGATGGGTGGAGGAGCCAGTTTTCTTGCCGCGCAAGCGGATTCCTCGATCACTGCTCTGGCAAATTTAGCAGCAGCAGCCTCAGCCTCAGCAGCCTTTATTCTTTTTTGTT
>CAZVXJ010000286.1:0-4236 GCA_964631675.1 uncultured Alphaproteobacteria bacterium | reverse complement strand
GGACTGAAGAGTTACTTGTCCTGGCTCTGGACATTGCGCGCACCAATGCTGGTGCTTTGTTTAATCGGCATTTTCCCAAGACTGGTCGTTCTCTGGGTCCTGATAGTGCTGGCAAAACCCATATCTTGCTGGGTATACGGCCGTTTGCCGGAGAAGTGGAAGTGCGATCTGAAACGCTCGCTGCCAAAACCGATCCGCCACTCGCCCCTGTTGCGCGACCTGAATGAGGGAGCAGATCAAATCTTGCCCTTCATTTTATTCTCTTTGTATATCGCCTTCGCCCCTTTCGCCATCGTCTGGATTGCAGCACATTGGCTGAGGGGATTCTTCAAACCGCCGCAACACGAGCTGAAAGGCGACGGCTTTGTATTTACGCAGAACAAGAGACCGGACCCTGTTCATTCCGAAAGCAATTTCTATTATTCGCGAGCTTTTGGCCTTGCTCTCTTCGCATTCTTTGCTCTGGGCATTCCTGCTTTTATCAGCTATGGAGTATACGAAGCTACTGGCATGGAGCAGGTTATGCGAACCAGCCCCATCACAGTGATCGAGAAATCTCCATTTCCCAGCCAGGAAGAAGTTATCCCTGGTGGGGTGGGACTCTATCCTCCTCCTGATCCTACTCCGCCTCCGCCCGACGACATCGCATCTTCGCTGCCAACATATGTCACCGGATACAAGGGATTCTGGCCGTGGCTTCGCAACCACGGCGTCGAACCTGCGAAGTCATCGATCTTCTTCGTGCACTTTTACCTCGTGAGCCTGGCCACAGCAATGTGCATGCTCTTCTTCAGAGCATGGTTCATGTTTCCCCTGAACTTTCTTGCTGATGAACACGATATCGAGATCACCGAATCCGGTATCAGGCGCAAGTCACTTAAGGGATGGTTCTTAACTGTATTATCCATGAACAGGTGGGCCACCGGCGGCGGCCCAGACTCACTTCATTGGAATGAAGTTAAGAGTTTGCGTCGCATGGAGGAAGGATTTACCAGGCTCTGTCCACTGCCCGAAACAGCATTCAAGAAAGAATCGCTTACCTATAAGTTGTTGAACAAACTGGCAGCCTTCATGGATGGTCTCACTGACCGCTGGAACAAGGGTAATTTCCTCATTTTCAGTGCCACCGAGAGCGGCGGCGATTTCGGTCGCAACATCCGTATAAATCTCCATGACTTGAATCGCGAGCAACGCGCCCGACTCTTCTACGCCGTGCAAAAATGGGCGCCGCATGTGATCGTCGCCAAATCGGCGCAGGAAGAATTGATTGGATCAACGGTGCTTGAAGATGTTCGCTACACGCAACTCTGGTTCGACCTGCTCACATCGAGATCGACCAGCAGGCGGCAGAATGTCCTGGCCGCCGGCGAGTCTTTGAAAAACGGACAGTACACGATCAATGAGCGCATATCCTCAGGCGGTCAGGCGACGACATATCTGGCTGCGACGGCAGCTGGAGACAAATGTGTGCTTAAGGAGTTCATCCTCGCCACTTCATCGACTCCCGGCGCCCTGGTTGAATCGGCGCGGGAATTTGAAGCAGAGGTCAGTCTGTTGACGCAGTTGAATCATCCGGGGATCGTCCACTTGCAAGATTTCTTCTCGCAAGAGGGACGTGTGTATGTAGTTTTAGAATACATCGATGGCCAGTCGCTCCGTCAGAAGGTGCAAGAATCCGGCCCACTCAGCGAAGAAGAGGTTAACCGAATCACCACTTCCATCTGTGATGTACTGGAGTATCTGCACAGTTGCAATCCGCCGATCGTGCACCGTGATATTACACCAGAGAATATCCTCCTCAAATCTGACGGCACAGTCAAATTGATCGACTTCAGTCTGTCCGTAAAACAAGATGGAAGGCAAACCACCGATTCTTGCGCCAAGCAAGCATTTACGCCGCCGGAGCAGTTTCGCGAAGAAGTCTGCGTGCAAAGCGATCTCTATGCGCTCGGGGCGACGATGTATTTCATGCTTACAGGGCTGACACCAAAACCAATCAGTGTCTCCTCACCGCAAGCGAAGTGTCCCTCCGTCTCTTGCGAAATGAACTCCATCGTCGAGCGCGCCACCCAGCTCGATCTCGGCCAACGCTACGAATCCGCACATTGGCTCAAATTGGATCTTGCCGCTGCTGGAAAAGAAATGGGTGCACCTGCTAAGGTTTAAAGTGTCCACGAACGGCTACCAACCCTGGGAAAGATTTTTGTGTCAATTTTAAAGGCTATTTGTCTGAGCCTGTGCGTGGCACTGCAGTCTTCTCAAAGTGGGCCAGTCAGTTTTGATAAGGCACAGTGGAAAGACAATTCAGATCGATACAAGCAGTGCAAACAGCTGCTCAGGCAATACGATTTGTTGAAACTGAATAAGAACAGAGTACTGGCTCTTCTCGGCAAGCCGGACGGTATCTCGAAAGCGCCCTCTTGCGAGTACTACATACTTTTAAGCACTTGCTTGGGCACCACCTCGCTGGCTCTACGCTATAGCGGACAGAAAGTAACAGGCTACACCATTGGCTCATTCAGTGAATGGTCTCCAACTCTTACAAACTCGGAGCCGATAACAAAGTGGGTAGTCCAATCGGGACATCCCGCTGTTAATGAAGAGCTGCACGACTTTTGTCAGCGGATGGCAAAGCAGGTAGAAGTTCCTTCTTATGTGGAACCCAAGGACTCGACCGCCCTCGCTGCTTTAGATCGAGCATTTTTGGTTCCTGTCGGTCAAAGTGCATTCGATTGCCAGCGTTGGAAAAACAATCCCAAACTACGCGCTTCAATGCTATTCGGCTTATACCATCAACACCTGTATAAACAAAGCCTTGAACAAATTGAGTCTTTACTGGGCACTCCAGCACGAGTAACGCATGATCAACACGTGTCCCGAGCCTATTATGAGATTCCAAACAACGCATATGACAAACTCGAAGTGCAGCTCACCTTCATGAGAAACGAGCTGGATAGCGTGGTTCTATGCGCGCACGACGAGCAAGGTCTCTCACCGATCGTGCATGGATTCTGGCATAAAAAGAATTCGACTTGGGCCGATGTCGCATCCGAACTGAACGAATACTTCGGACTGGTCGGAATGCCGGTAGATACTCTGTGCCAGATTGCAGGGCATCCGGAAGATGTTCCAGACTGCAAAGATCACAGCTGGTGCGCGGGCAAAATCGTGTTGCTGTACTCAGCTGATGGCACTCGGGTGGCGCAACTACGAGCAAACACTCCCAAAGACGGTGATCCATCCACAGCTTGGGAAGCTAAAGACTATTACCCGAACATAGAACGATACTATCCCGCCAATCACAGTATAGGACTCTGTGGGCTCGAAACAGATCTGGTAAGACCTTGCCAGCAGTTCTCGCCTCAGGACTGGAAGACAAAGCCAGAATTACGTCAGTTCATACTCTTTGATCTGGTGCACCGTTATCCGTTAATCGGAATGTCTCACGAGGATATTCAAGATCTGCTCGGAAAAGCAAATCGCTTCCAGACGAATCGGCCATCATCAAGTTGCTCCACCGACGAGGTGACACGCCCCGACCACCGCGATCCACTTACGAACGATTGTGTCTGGTATTCGGTCCAATCCGGATCTGACAACAGCACGTACTTCGAGTTAGCCTTTGAGAATGATGTTTTGGTTGCATACCGCCTTGCATCAGAGCAATCCGGAGCTGAAACACAATTCCCAAAGACTTACTCGATAGGCCTGCATATGTATTACGATGGACGTCAATGACTAGTGCTGCAGAAGCGGGCAAGTGTGTTGGGCTTGCTGCATCACTTTCGTGCACGACTGCCCGTTGAGCGAGAAGTCGTCCATTTGCACACCGAAGCCATCGGCGGAGCCGCCGACAAATACGTACATTTTGCTGATGTAGGGATTTTGAAATGGAATTCCCATCTGCTGCGGAGTGAATGAAATCGAGGTGTAGCCATCTTTGCTGATTGGACCGACGGTGCCCTGGTTAGCATTCTTCATGTAGGTGTACTTAACGACGTCCATGATCACCTCCGCCACCACCCAGGGGCCGAGAGAGTTATCGATGGTGCCTTTGACGGAGAAACTCATCGTGTTGAAGTGCCCGTAGTTGTTGAAGTTCCCATAGAGCCCGCCGGCGCTGTTACCCAAGCCCTGGGGAGGATTGATCGCCGCCGTCTTTAAGTATGTCCGCTTGGGGCCCGTCACCCATTTGGAGATGGTGTCGCGGTCTTTGTAGTCACCATCGGGCTCGCA
>CAZVXJ010000285.1:0-4251 GCA_964631675.1 uncultured Alphaproteobacteria bacterium | reverse complement strand
GGCGGCAGTTTTTCAGCTTGCCAAAAGTATGTTCCGTCACCGGCCCCCACGATGTGTCTTAGCGCAGCCAGACCCTCCGTTTGTCTCCCGGCTCGTGTGCTGACAGCATGGACGATTTGCCCTTTTACAATCCAGATTGCGCTGGAACGAGCACCATTTCGCAGGCGCAGCACACCCGTATCGGCAGAAGCCAGAAACTCTTGCATCAGTTCCGTGAATTCTCCGACGGAGATGCTCCCCGCTTCAGTTCCCTCAATGCCTGACGTTCGCTCGCGAGATCTAAGCTTCATGAGCTCACTCCGGCTTCCATGGGCCTATCGCCCTTGGCTGTCAGTCGCGACGATGATGCGGCAATGCCTCTCATTGCCATTTCAACATCATTTGGATTTGTCGCATTTTCCAAAGCCGTTTCTTGAGAGATTATCCCCTGGTTAAACAATTCCAGGATTGATTGGTCGAATGTCTGCATTCCGTGAGTTCCGCGGTCATCCTCAACAAGTGATTGCAGGACGGTCATCTTCTCCGGATCAGCAAGGCATTCACGAACCGCGGCAGTGGAAACCAGTACCTCAACTAACGGAACTCGACCCGGACGGTCAGTGCGCGCTACCAATCTTTGGGATACAATTGCCTGGACCGTCCCTGCCAGAATGGATCTTACTTGAGCCTGCTCATTCAATGGGAAGAATGAGATGATTCTATTGATTGCTTCTACAGCATTCACTGTATGCAAGGATGTCAGTACCAAGTGGCCTGTTTCAGCCGCCTGTAGCGCGACTTTCATGGTATCTGCATCACGAATCTCACCTACCATGATGACATCTGGATCTTCACGCAGCGCGTGTATCAGCGCCGCATAGAAACTGTGAGTATCGATCATGACTTCGCGCTGAGCTATCAACGACTTGCGGTTCACGAAGATGTACTCAATCGGATCCTCTATCGTCAAGATGTTCAAGCTGCGGTTCGCGTTCATATGTTCAATCATCGCGGCAAGCGTGGTCGACTTACCGGATCCAGTGGACCCGGTCAGTAGGATGATGCCGCGACGATGATTCACCAACTTTTCAAGTACGGGCGGGAGCATGAGCTCCGCAAAGCCAGGGATTTGAGTCTTTATTGCTCTGATAGCAAGTGCGGGGACCCCGCGTTGGAAATAGGCGTTTACGCGAGTACGCCCGTGACCGGGGACCGATAATGCGAGATCCAGTTCCTTGTCACGGTAAAACGTCTCATGTTGACTTGGTGTCAACACTTCTCGTAGAAAAGCCTCCATCTCCTCCAATGAAATGCGCTCCGGTCTGGTTGCAAACAATTCACCATTGATGCGCAACACAGGCAGGGCGCCCGTCCGAAGGTGGAGATCGGAAGCCTTTTTTACGAATAGCAATTCCAGTAGACCGCGAAGTTCCATATGCCCTCTAAATTTTCCTCACGATTCGTGAGTACCGCCCGCCTATCGTGATGTCTTCCCCAATCGTCTGGACAGCGTTTGGACGCGCTGCCCTGCGTCTTCATGGCCGGAATTCTGCTCCTGCACGTACTCAAACTCACGCAATGCCTGGTCGAGATTGCCAAGTAGTTCATGGATGATACCAAGCTGGTAGTGCAGCCCAATACGTTCGCTTTGCGAACCGAATCGAGTATCTTTCTCACTCTCGAGCAAGTTGTACGCGCCCTGAAGGTCTCCACTCTCCTGCAAGCATCCCGCCAGAGCCAATGCGGATCGAACGCGAAGCGACGGATCGCGACGGGCAAGGTCGAATTCACGGATTGCAGCGTCCCACAGTTTCATTTCCCGGTAGACCGCCCCTAATTCATAATGGTCTTTGCCTTCACCCTCGGGAATAGAGCTGGATGTGTCCCATCGATTGTCGAGTTCCTCACTGGGCATCTTGAATGGCTCTGAACTCGGCTCAGCGGGTGCATTCCATGTTGGGCGCGGTCTAAATGCTTCCTCGCTAGCGCCGTCATCCGGCGCATCCAACGTAAACAAGCCGCCTGCCTCGGAATCACCGAAGGAGCTGGTAGTGCTCACAGTCGACGGTGTGTCATCAGGGGCACTCAGATCATCCGTCATGCCAACAGAAACGCTATCCTTTGCCGAGACAGAATCTTGACCTCTGCGTTTCTGCTTGGACTCTAGATACTGCATGACCCGATTCTTAAGCTCAATGTCGTCCACGCCCGAATCATCATATAGGGAGTGCAATTCATCAAGCAAATGCGGATGCTGCATGTCAGAATCAAGAATTTTTCGAAACATCGTACGCAGCTCGGATTCTGATTTCTGACGAGCAAGTTTCACGTAACTTCGAACACTCGCAAGACAATCGGCTGGATACTCTAAACCCAGAAAAGCCGTTGCCTGCTGCAAGTGGAGATCCTCTTCTTCAGGAGCGCTGCGTAACACCTTTTTTGAAATCCCAACGACGTTTTCGTGCATTCCTTCTGTTGCGTAGCCGTCAATCGCACGCCGCCAGGCTTCAATCGCCTGCGCGCGGGATCCGTTATTCAGGTGAAGGTCACCCACGAAATTCCAGAGCGCCGAGTCCCTTTCCGAGTCTCGTGCTTTGGCTTCGTAGTACTCGATCGCCTTTGCCCATTTTTTCTGGCGTATGGCTTCCCGAGCGTTGAATTCCGGTGTCTGTTTCGCTCCGAAGAGTTTGCTGAGCATGCCCTATTCCTTTAGCTGATCTGTCGCCATGTACCACGCTGGATTGTTTGTGCGCGTGGCGTTCCAGGGGGCCAATTCCCCGGCTGGAGCAAGTCGGTATCAAATCCCCAATTACGATTCGGCGGACTGTAGTAACTTCCACCCCAAACCGCAGTGTTTATCTGGCTGAACCAGAGGTTTACGATGCTGCCTCGAAATGTAACCCACACGTTTGACCACTGTTCCAGAAACCTAAAGCTGTTTTCCAAACCTCCACTGTATGCAGTTCCTACAGTCGCCACATGACCGGCCATAATACAGGCATTAATCGTGAGTGCGGTCGGTATGCGGTTCGCCAATGGAAGATTTGAATTCGCATCGTTCCAGTTCGGAGAGAGAAGCGTAATCGCGTCACAGAGAAGTGCGGACCCCTTCTTCGACACTGAATTATAGTGCCCTTGCACGTATAATGGCAGATTCGTCGCAATCGTCAGGCCGCCTGTGGGTAAGGTCGATGCATTCTTCAATCGTACGACAGGCCTGTCTCCCGAATTATGCGAGATGTAGAGAATTCGATTTGCAGGAACGAACCCGCCCGCGACCATCGTACCAATGTTGATGTCCACGCAGTCTACCCAGCGATCCTCTCTGTCATCCCAGAACTTATTCTGCGTGTACGTGTAAACACCCGGCTGATTCAAAGGATTGCCCGCACTGTCAACCAACACATGGTCGACATATCTCACACCGGCTTTGTACCAGTATTTCGATTCGCGTTCGAGCTGTGTGTCGCCGGCAACGCCGCGCTCAATGATAATGTGCTGATCAGACGCAGGTGGCAGCGGCAGACGAAGTGTTTTCAGATTGTGGGCGGCATCACGGAATTGTCCACCCCAGAGTTCCAGCGATTCTTCTGCCCAATCCGGACGACGCTCATCAAGCCAGTACGAGCCGCGCCAGACGTTTTGCAGCACTCCTGATTGGTCCGCCACTTGAACCGGACCGGCTTCGTCCACATTGTTCGCCTTGCGATAATGGTAATAGTATCCAACCGCAGTCACTTTCGACTGACACTGGATACTGGTTACTGCGCCCATGTACAGGTTCGAATTCGTGTGAATTGGCCCCTGAAACACCATGGCGGGTCCGGGAAATATCTCCAGATCATCCTCATAAAAGACGCCGAACTGGAATAGAGGTATGAACTGGTGCTCGATTTCACGAGAAATCTCCGCATAGCGGCGGTCTCCGCGCGCTCCGGCAGTAATCGTGTAGCGCTGAACAAAACCGATCAACCCTTGATAGTCCCCATTTGAGATATTCTCTTGAACCGGATCCCCATTGTCGGTCACTGCGAAATTCTCAATTGTGAATCCATCTGACGGATAAACGGAGATCCCTTCGAGCTGCTCGGTTGTTGGGTCTATGACATTAACCAGCATGGTATGCAAATCCCCCGCTGCCTGCTCCACGGCTCCCTCTGCCGCGTAAAACGCTCGGGTGTCATCTATAGTGATGGACGTCAAGTGCGATGCCCGAGACGAGCGAATGGTCGCCGTTCCAGCTATAAAGATCAATCCACTCATCAGCAGCAT
>CAZVXJ010000284.1:0-4260 GCA_964631675.1 uncultured Alphaproteobacteria bacterium | reverse complement strand
GCAGGTCGGAAACGGCAGACTCAGACAGAGCCATCGGCGTGTTCTCCTTGGTGTGTGCTTGGTCGTGCACATCCAGGATCACGCCGGTGGCTCACCTCACGGTGGACCCGATTTCCACCACGCCAGGGGACTCGTACCCCCCACACAGCAGAACCCGGCACGCTCAACGCAACATTGCCAGCGGAACCGTTGACTGGTGATCTCTGGCCAATTAGTGTCCGGGTTCGAGGTTGCCGGACGGCACATCCAATCGAGCGGGCAGAAAGAAAACAATCCGATGATCGACTGGCGATTGTGATTCGGTCAAATCCCATCGAGTGGTTTGTGGAGTACTGGGAGCAGCAACCGATCTTCAGGACGCAGCTGTCTCTGAGTCCAGCACTCAGAGAGTTCATTCGCTCCGAGAGAGAGGCCACGAGTCTGGAGGGACTGGCCTATTCCCTTGAAAACTTCGGAACCGGCGTGCAGGAGAATTTGCTGCCGAAGCTTAACCAGCTGCACTGTCCTGTCCTGCTCATCGCCGGATCCCAGGATCACAAATTCTGTGAATCCAATCAACGCATTCGGCGTCAACTCGTTCACGCGCGGTCAGAGTGCATGAAGATTGAGGGATGCGGCCATGCGGCACATATTGAGGCTCCGCTCAGCGTCGTCCGAGCGATGACAGAATATTTCTTCTCAATGCTTCAGTAACTTCGACTTCGCGTGTTCTGATTGATGAGCCGCGGCATTTAATCAACTCCTCGAATTCAATTGAATCACATGTCTGCGTTTCCCTGGCAGCCCGCCGCCACCTATCAGGATATTTTGTATCAGAAATGGGATGGCATCGCAAAAATTACGATCAACCGGCCCGAAGTGCACAATGCATTTCGCCCTCAAACACTGTTTGACTTGCAGCATGCCTTTCTGGATGCCCGCGAGGATCCCAAGGTCGGCGTCATCATACTTACCGGTGCAGGAGATCGAGCATTCTGCAGCGGCGGAGATCAGATGATTCGCGGAGATCAAGGTTATGTGGGAGCTGACAAGGTTCCGCGCTTAAATGTACTCGATCTGCAGAAGCAGATTCGCTGTCTTCCCAAGCCCGTCATCGCCATGATTGCCGGCTATGCCATTGGCGGCGGACATGTGCTGCATGTCGTGTGTGATTTGAGTATTGCCGCTGAGAATGCGCGTTTTGGACAGACAGGCCCGCGTGTGGGATCCTTCGACGGCGGTTTCGGCGCGGGTTACTTGGCGCGCATCGTCGGACACAAGAAGGCCAAGGAGATCTGGTTTCTTTGCCGTCAATACGATGCAAATCAGGCACTGGAGATGGGGCTTGTCAACACGGTTGTTCCCCTCGAGTCACTGGAAGCCGAAACGGTGAAATGGTGCCGTGAAATTCTCGCGCTGTCGCCTATGGCTCTGCGCTGCCTCAAGGCGGCTTTCAATGCAGAGACTGATGGCGAGGCCGGTATTCAGGAACTTGCCGGCAATGCCACCCTGCTTTATTACATGAGCGAGGAGGCTCAGGAGGGCCGCAACGCATTTCAGCAGAAGCGTGCTCCCGATTTCTCAAAGTTCACGAGACTTCCTTGAGTCCGCTTGGGGTTTGGATTCTTGCTGCAAGGCTGAAGACACTTTCCGCGGCGATCATACCGGTTCTGCTGGGTATTGCACTCGCATCCCGTTCTGTGTCGATTGACTGGCCCATCGCCATCTGTATTCTGTTCAGCGCTGTGGCCATTCAAATCGGAACTAATCTGGCAAATGACTACGCCGATTTCAAATCTGGTGCCGATACTTCGAGCAGGCAAGGTCCCACTCGTGTAACTCAAGCCGGTCTGTTGTCTCCGGTGCAGGTTAAACGCGGGGCAAACATCGCCTTTGCCATTGCGTTTTTATTTGGGATTCCGCTCATCATGAAGGGCGGAATTCTTATTGCAGTCATCGGCATCATCGGTATAGCATGCGGCTGGCTCTATACCAGCGGTCCCTATCCGCTCGGCTATAACGGACTGGGCGAACTTTTTGTCATCCTGTTTTTCGGATTTGCTGCAGTGATGGGAACGATATTTCTGCTCACAGGATCCTGGACTCTTCAAAGCGCAATCATCGCAACGGTTCCGGGCTGTCACGCTGCGGCTCTGCTTGCCGCCAACAATCTTCGGGATATGGAGACCGACCGTAAGGCAGGCAAGCACACGCTTGCCGTTCGCTTCGGCCAAAGATTTGCCAGAATTGAGTATGCGTTCCTGCTCCTGATTCCATTCGTCGTTCCCGTGATTTTGTGGCTGGCCTTTGGGTACAGAGCTTGGGTATTGACGCCGTTGTTTTCACTTCAGGGAGTATTCAGGCCGCTCGGAATCGCGTTCAAATCTGATGAACCCTCGCAGCTTGGAGTCGCTTTCTTTGATACCGCGAAGTTACTTGTAATCTTTGGCATCCTGCTCACATTGTCCATAAAGGCAGCTTGAAGGGTCTGCGTTTCACGTTCGCTCCGTACTCCGTGGGGCTAAATGCACCGCTCGCTACGGCAAAGCAATCGATTGTCGCCCGTGAGGGGTTTCTGCTTGCTCTTCGGGACACAGATGGTCTGATTGGAGTCGGTGAAGCCGCCCCGCTTCCAAAGTTTGGGACTGAATCACTGAGCGAAGCTGCCGAAACCTTGCAGCAACTTTCGCGCAGAAGTTTGCCGGGTGTACCTGCCAATCTTCAGGAAATCCCCGCGTGGCTGAGCTCCTGCGGGATTTCAGCGTTCATCACTCCTGCAGTCAGTTTTGGCTTCGAATGCGCGCTCGCGGCCCTGGTTTGCAGCAGGATGAACATACCGCTGCATACTGCACTGGCATCCTCCGCAGCATCGTCGCTTCAAGTTAACTCTGTTCTTTCTGCACCGTCCGCAAAGGAACTTGTTGCGAAGGCTCATGCTGCAATGAACTCAGGCGCGACGACGCTTAAAATAAAGGTCGGAGCAGAGTCGGTCACCGAAGACATCGAGCGACTCAGGTTGTTGCGTGATAGTTTTCCTGCGATGGTGTTAAGGGCAGATGCCAACGCGGCGTGGTCTTACTCTGATGCCAAGTTGTTTTGTTCTGGAGTAAGTGGGTTGGACATGCAGTATATTGAGGATCCGCTGGCGCATTCCCATCCGCTCTCTCTGAAGACTCTCGGACATGACTACGGAATAAACTTTGCCATCGACGAGGCCGCACGTGACGACCTCTGGAAACTTACGCGTATTGGCAATCTGGTATATGGAGTACTTATCGTTAAGCCAATTGTGACCGGTATATTCACGCGAACACCGGAGTTGAGTGCTGCAGCTCGTGAAAAGAAATTGAAGATTGTCTACACCAGTTTGCTTGAAACGAGTGTCGGTCTGTCGTATGTCGCAAATATTGCCGCCGCACAAGGTGAAAGTCAATTCGCCCACGGAATCGACACTGCTTTCCTCTTGAGCGCAGATACGCTTCAAGAGCCTCTGACTTCTTCGTCCGGTGTCATAAATGTGCCGGATGTTCGCACCATCCATTTTCAGCTTCTACCCACCTTCCGGCGCACGCTTTCCCTCGAATGAGTCCCGAACCCGATTCTTTCTCGCGATTGGAGCGTCGCCTTGCCGCCGCATTTCCGGAAGTTCGTTCGCGAGTTGGAATCTATGGTGAGAACAGCAGTGAGTACTTTGCGGTGCTGCGTGCCATTATTGGTATCAATCGAATCGCCGTTCCCATTCCGACCCATCTTAATGCCGAGTCCCTCGAACGTCATTCACGCACTGCTGAGCTCTCTGGGATTGTCTGCTTCAATGATGCGCCGCCTGATCCGGGAGCACTCCGTTGTGTCTCTGTCTATGAACTGGAAGGCCTGGAGAAAGATGCACAAAATCTCTTACGGCCGGCCACGCAAGACACCGCGCTGCTTATCTTCACCTCGGGCAGCTCTGGAGAACCCAAAGCCGTCGTGATCACGCACGGTGCCATCCGCGCACATGCGGAGTCGGCAGCTGCTCACCTCGGACTGGCAGGAGATGATTGCTGGCTGGTATGTCTCCCGTTTTATCATGTTGGCGGTTTGATGATACCGTTTCGCTGCATCGCCGCAGGTTGCTCTTTTCTTGTGTCAGCACCACGCGACGTAACGACTATCAATGCTCATCTCGAGAGTGGAGAGATTACTTTTGTTTCACTGGTGGCAAAACAGTTGAAGGATCTGCTTGACCTTCGTCAAGGTCAGCCGTTTCCGAATTCGCTTAAAGCAGTCATCGTCGGTGGA
>CAZVXJ010000283.1:0-4273 GCA_964631675.1 uncultured Alphaproteobacteria bacterium | reverse complement strand
TCAGAACATCAGTTTTGAAGACTTGCATCAGTTCGGTCTGATTCCTGAGCTGATTGGCAGATTGCCTGTAGTCTCTGCCCTGGAGTCATTGTCACGCGAAGCTCTTCGCCGCATCCTGATCGAACCGAAGAACGCGCTGATGAAACAGTATGGGCGCCTGTTCGAACTTGAAGGAGTAAAGCTCACGTTTGAGGATTCTGCGATCGAACAGGTAATTACTCTTGCCCAGGCTCGCAAAACCGGTGCGCGTGCACTGCGATCAATCCTTGAAGACTCCTTAACAGACATTCTCTTCGACATTCCCAGCCGAAAGGACATCGGCGAGGTCGTCATTACAGCCGCCTGTGTGAACCGTACCGAAGCCGCAAGACTCGTCCCCGCCAAGAAACGCAAGACTGCTTAACCGCCTGTTGATTTTCCCCGTGATTCGGAGCAAAGGTGACGGGATGACCGTCACCTTTTTTGTTCCACTGCTGATGGTCTCGTTCGTTGTGAGCCTGATGCTCGTGTCGCGTCCCGCCCTTGCGGATTTATTGCCGCCGGAAGACGCGGACATTCGGGATAGTCTGTCCGCGGTGACTGAAAAAGGCACAGAGCTGTTAAAGCAAGTTGAATATGCCGGGTACAGGTGGAGCAGGCCACATTTTCGTGCGTCGGCACTGCTGAAATGGAAGACGGAGCATCAAGATCCTGAAGGAGATGCAAATAGAATCCGTCAGGACGGAAGGTGGTATGCCGGCGCGTCGCGAAATGTCCTGGCAAAGTCCCAGTGGTGGGTGGCAACACAGGGTGAGAGATTTGAAGACCGCAACTTAGGTGAGGGATCGCCTGGAAGCGATACGCGAATCCAAATCATGCGGGCGGGTTCAGGTGTTCGGACTGAAGCATTAAAGAGATTGAAGGTGCGCGCAGCGGCGGGAGTGGTAGAAGATCGCAGATCGGATGTAACAGAGCACGGGCTTGGAGTATGGACAGAATCCGCCTTGGATGACTGGAATATTGGCGGCTACGTGCAGGATACGAGACTTGCCTACGAGCGTGAAACACCGAAAAACCACAGTGGCAGTATCGTCGCCGGCTCTTACCTGAATACGAGGGAATACTCTCCCGGCAATTCGAATGAGGCGTCTGTTTCGGGATCGCGCATCGCACGTGACATCTTTCTTGAGCAGACGAATTCACTCTCCCGCCGCATGGACCATCACCTGGAAGTGCGAGATATCCTCAGTTACTCTGCGGGCAGTCCACTGAGCGTACGGCTTGTTGGTGAACTCGTCCGCAACAAGACTGATCAAATCCCAAACTCAGGACCGGCAATTACTCTTGAGGACAACCAAGCCGGTTTCTCTGCATCGACGGAGACGGTCTATCGACGCGCCACGATGTCGTTGTCTGCCGAGTTTCGTACAGTTACCCAGACAATTCGCGGAGACATTTTGCAGGGTAACAAGACGATACTCGGGTGGGCTGGCAGTCTTAGGCTTCCCGACAAATCCACCGCCAGACTTCGACTATCTGTGACCAAGTATGCTCTGGACACCCGCAGCGTACAGAACAATGATGACCGTGATGAGCTGAAGTACTCGATGGAATCCAGCTGGGTGAAACACATTAGTCCTACACTCCGCTATGAACTTAATGCCGCCTCCCGTCTGGATCACTTAGTTTATGTCGAGAGCGAATACAGTGCGAACAACCGTTGGACAAGGCTTTTTGCTTTGAACTCCGTCATGTCCTATAAGCCGCTTCGGCGAATGTCTCATGTTATTAGAACGAATATCGCCGCGAACTACCAGGACTACGATTTTGAGTTTGACGAGAGAACAACTCGATCGTCAGTGCACCGCAGACTGGCTTTGTCCGACAGCATGACCGTTAACCTTGATCGCCGCTTCAGTTTGATCGGAACAGCCATGATCCAACTTGAAGACTTTGGAAGATTGTTCTGGGAGTCGTTTGAGGAACTTCGAAGTGACGAAGTCAGAGCTCGTGGATTCTTGGGGGAAGTGCGCGCCAATGTCGGCAAGCACTGGAAAGCTGGCGCCGGTGGAGTCTGGGATAGCCGCAAAAACATCCGTTTTGATGCGTCAAAGAGCCCTCTCGCTTCAGTTCAGCAGCACTTGCGAAGTTATGGACCAACCAGTTCTCTCGAGTTCCGGCCCCCTTCAGCTGTGCTGGTACGGATTCGTGCACGCTGCGTGAGACAGCTTCAAATCAACCAGGACCCGCGCTGGATACTCTCCGGCGATGCCATATTCGCATGGCAGCTTTGACACGTCAATGGGGTGATGTCGCATTTGCACCACCTGCTGCGGTTAACGGCGATTTGATCACGCTTCCACCCGACGAAGCCCACCACGTGTTCCGCGTTTTGCGTAAGCGTCAGGGTGACCACCTGTCTGTTGTCGATGGAAAAGGCACCCTGCATAAGTGCGTGGTTGAATCTGCAGGAGTACTCCGTGTACTTGGGACGGTCTACAATGCAGGCGAGTCAGAGCATGCCGTTAGGCTCTGGTGCGCAGTGCTCAAGGGCGATGCCAGCCGGGACGTGATAGACGTTGCCACTCAGCTGGGAGTTCTATCTGTGGATTTGTTTCAGGCTGATCGCAGCCAGGAGCAGTTGACCACCGATAAGCTGAAGAAACTCGAACGCGTTGCGTTGAGTGCGATGAAGCAGTGCGGCCGCTCAGTTCTGCCGCGCATTTCATGCTCAGCATCACTCAAAGACTTGCTGATTCAATCAAAGAGCGCGACGAATTACTGCCTGGTTCATCCGCTCCATAATCCGGATCCGCCATCCCAGCGTCACTCTTTCAATGAGCCAACAACAGTAATCGTGGGTCCGGAAGGCGGGCTGACTGACCCGGAAGTACGGCTTGTGATGAATAGCAGCCCATTCGTACTTGACCTGGGTTCGCGTCGCTTGCGTGCTGTTGTTGCTGTTGCCGCAGCATTGTCGCACATCCATTCTGTGCGAAAGGAGTTTGGAATCAGTGCGAGCTAAGCTGACACTGAATCAGATCATTAAACAAAAAAGCATCGCGGGTCGCGATGCTTTTTATTCTGCTGTGTTATCTTTGGATTCGCCTAGCATTTCTTCAAGGATCCGCTCGACTGTAATCTTCTGAACTTCCGGACGATTGTAGTATTCATGTCTAATCCGGGCGGCGATCTTCCTCAGAATCTCCTCAGTCGCGCTTTGAAGCGGCGTTTCGGATTCGAGTTCAGAATGTTTGGTCAGGTCGCTCTTGAATCGAATGCTCATGATCCCGCGGGTCGATGTGACTGAAAAGCCTTGGATACTTCAGTCACATTATCGGCTCACATCAGGGAATCTTTATGTGTTGCGGATTGGTGTCAACCGTGTTTGATTTCGGTGCTAACGTCTTCGCCAGAATTTGCAAATACTCGCAGTCGAGTTCATTCGACATCCGCTCGTGAATGAACTTAATCGCTTCGTACGCCGTCAGTGCCGGTTTATATGGACGATGTGAAGTCAATGCGTCGAAAACATCCACAACGCTACAGATGCGGGTCACCTCGGATAGTTTCGTTCCCGAAAGTCGGCGTGGATATCCGCGGCCGTTCATCTTTTCATGATGGTTGTGAATGATCTCGAGCGCCTGTGGATCAATACACTCGTGGTGCTGCATTAACTCGACTCCGTGAGCAGGGTGACGTTCAATCTGTCGGACTTCACTGACCGACAATAGACCCGGCTTCCGCAGAATGTGGGTCGGTACACGAGTCTTACCAATATCGTGAAGCAGAAATCCCATCGTCAAATCACGCATCTTCGCCTGATCGCGCTGACCGGTCTCCACGAGCAATCCAGCCCCAAGCACCGCCACATGAACGGAATGCGTATACAACGAGTAATCCATTGCGAACAAGTTCGCCATCGTTCTGACCATAACGGGCTCCGATGCGATAACAGCAACAGAATGACCCATCAGCTTTTGGCTCGTAGTAACCAGGAAGTCCGATTCCGGCCGCTCGAATGTGGAGCGTACAATGGAGCTCGTCGTGTGATAGAGCAATTCAGATTTTTGCTGTACCGAGTTCTGATCCGAGGCGAGCATTTGTCCAATCGTGCGGTCTACAAAACTGTGATAGGCTTCAGCGTCCTTTTCAAGCACGAATAGAGTGTCCACACCCTTTTCAACCAGCTGCATTCGCTTCTCTCGAGTCAGCTCAATCTCTGCTCCTTTGTAAAGAATGTAGCGCACCCCGCCCTGTGTCCGAATCGCAACATAGAGCTCAAAATTTGCTT
>CAZVXJ010000282.1:0-4283 GCA_964631675.1 uncultured Alphaproteobacteria bacterium | reverse complement strand
GTATGCTAATTCCCGTCCCACCCGACAACCATGTAGAACTTCTTGAATGTGGTCGCTCCACCCGGGATTTGGAAGGAATTGGTGTCAGAAGTTCCGACCAATGTATCATAAGGACCTGACGGGCTGTCAGCACTGTAAACTCGGTAATGCGGGTTGCCATCGGCGACCCAACTCAAGTTGACTCCGCCAGTCGTTGCTCGAATGGTAACGGCTTGCGGAACCGACACTGCAGGAAGAACGGCGGTACCATAGATGTTCACATCATCGATGTACCATCCTTCGCGGTTGCCGGCCTGGTCACTTCCAAACCTAAATCTCACTTGAATATCCTGACCAGCAAACGTAGCGAGATCAACAACCGCTTCTCGCCATACCGTAATCAAACCGGAGTAACAAGCAAGCCCAGGCATCGGACCTGTCACGGGATTCGTCCCGTTCGTCGTATATCGGAAGGTTTTATTGTAGCCAGGAAGCTCTGGGAAAATCTGCGTGAAGGGACCGCCGTCCGCAGACAGTTCAGCTATACCTCCGTCATAACAGCAGTCGGGTCTGGCCGCCGAAGTTTCGGCTTCCATTTGCAGCCAAAACGAAAGTTGAGCGTTTGATGGAAGGTCTGGAACGACAGGAGTCAACAATCTCGCATCATTAAATGCAACATAGTCTCCCGTAGAGGCATCTCCGCATTTGTACGCCGACGATCCGCCTAACGCTCGCTCCCCGGAAATATGCCATTGATCTACCCACTGGCCTCCTGGGGAATTGTGCGTCCAGCCCGGGGCGCCCGTTTCAAAGTCTTCGCTCAGTGCATTCACCACAGTAGCGATCGTGAAATCTGAAGTGGACATGTCCGTCTCAGATGGGTCACCCACAGCCGTAATGCGCACCCTGGATGTCGTCGATCCCGCGCCGCTGACGACCCATGCGAAATTGCCGTCGTTCGCCGTGCCCGCATCAAGCAATTCCCACGGTCCACTGGCGCCATTGCGCGAAAGTTCGATTCGAATATTACCAACAACACCCGCTGGAATCCAATTGACCGCCACGCTTGAATCGCTTAACCAGACATCGCCGCCATTCGGTGAGCTAAGAGTCAGACCGAGAATGGTGAAATCGGAATTGCTGGAATCTGCTTCGGCTGGCAGTGACAATGGAGTCACTCTGATTCTGCAGGTCGCCGAATTGGGACTCACGACGGGCCAATCATACGCTCCATCATTCGGCGTACTTGCGCTGATAGTGGTCCAAGGTCCGCTAACTCCATTGCGAGATATATCGATCTGAACATTTCCACCCGCTGTTCCGGGAACCCAGATCAGAGTTTGAGAACTTCCTGTGTACCAAGTCTCTCCGCCATTTGGATAGGTGACAGAAAGTTGAACAGGTGCGCTACCGGTGATGTCCGTCGTGTACATGAGCGCGCGTGCGCTCTGCAGTGTGGCTGCACTGGGCGCATAGATGTTCCAGTAAGAATACTGCAATCCAACGGTATGATCTCCATTCTGAATTCCCAGCGTCGCCCAATTGTTGTCATTGTCACCGTTACCACAGTTCAGTGCCGCGTTAAACGTCTGGTACTGCACCCAGATCTTTCCGTCGCCCGTAGGAGATGGGTAAGACGCGGGATTGAGCAGAACTACCTGGAAGACCATGTCCAACGCAGAGCATCTGCCGCGTGTTCTCCACTCAACGACATATCGACCCTCTGCCGCATCATGATAAGTATAAACCCCTCCGTTTGCAATTCCGGTGGTGACTAGTTCGTCCCAGTAG
Source organism: uncultured Alphaproteobacteria bacterium (assembly GCA_964631675.1). Lineage (GTDB taxonomy): Bacteria > Electryoneota > RPQS01 > RPQS01 > RPQS01 > CAZVXJ01. Next base: position 2,513 of record CAZVXJ010000282.1, on the reverse strand, counting down.
GCGCACACCATGTAGGGCGCTCCCAGAGCGCCCGGTATCGGGTAGTTTCGATGCTCGTACATAGTGCGATCAGTGAATTCATAGTCACCAAACGCGAGCCAACCGTTAGTTGAAATGGTGATCTCTGTGAAATCCTGTCCATAAAACTGGAATGTGAAGGGCAAAGTGCGGACGACCGCGTCATCCTGATCCTCTCCGCCGTCATTCATCCCGGTATTGGTTCCGGATCCACCGAGGCCCGGCGCAATTTCTATCCACTGATAGCCGCATGCAGAACCGCTCGGCTGAGTCTCGGTCATGTCGTAGCAGTAGTATCCATACGCATCCGGACCGGTCGGGGTGGTTGTCGACACGACACCGACCGACTGATTGAATTCTACGCTATCGCGGAAGCCATTGGTGTCCGTCACGACCAGCAACATTCTCGCCACATAACCGCCGACCGTCAAAGAAGAAGCAGACACCGTGAACGGATTCCCCGTGCTGTTTGCATTTGCACCGTTGGCGACCGCCCCAAAACTGCCGATCGAGTCCGATACGGTGATATGGGAATCCAGGGAACGCAAGATTGCAGAAGCGCTCGCAAGCGATTGCGAACCGCTATTGTTCATCGTGATATTGAAGGTGCCGGTATCGCCTGGATCAAGGCGATTGTTGCCGTCGGGGAATGAACTGCCTACAAAGGCCACATTTGCCGCTACCGGAGTCAAGTCAAGCCTTATTACCTGGGCACCGAATGAGGAAGAGGTTGTCAACAGCAACGTGACGGGTTCGGCGTCAAAAATTTGGCCAACCGTGATTCTGAACGGCGAGTTTGGCAGCGCATTTCCACCGGAAGAGATGTTCGCATAAGTCCGTGCAGCACCCGTCACGACGACTCCAGGGTGAAGCGAACTCAGTGTTGCGGAGATTCCCGACACAGTTCCCGTCTCAAGATTTTGCAAGCGGATATTCAGATCAATCGTCTCACCCGGATTGAGAATGCCATTGGTATTGCCAATGGTTCCACCCGTGTTATCATCATCAACCGTGTTACTCATGAAGGAAAGGGACCCGACACTGGAAGTCACGACCCGAATTGTGTCCATGTAGGTATCCAATCCGGGGTGCGTTACGGTGACGAGCAAATCTCCCGTTGTCGGAATAGTCACAGGCAGGTGGATCGTGCCGTTTGCCGCAGTATATCCGCGCGAGAAATTTTCGGTCCCTTTCAAGAGTCCAACTAGAGCGCCTTCGACGGGGCTGCCGCCTTGGGTAACCGTAACGAGAACGTCATTTGTATTGCGAATCACCGAGTCAGCATGTGTCACTACATTTGAACGTGGCACTCGCGTAAACAGCTCAACTCCCGGGTCGCCCATCAAGTTTGCCCAGTAGCAAAAACTTTCAACGGAGCCGTTTTCAAATCCCCAGAGCGTCCGATAGAGGGCAAGCTTGCCCGCCACGAGGGCGACTCCAGGCTGACGAATCCCCAAGCTGAAAATGCCGTGCGTCGTGCCGCCGTCAACAATATTATTCTCTGCGACGTGAGTTCCCGAACCCGACATACCCACACAGCCGATCGCACCGACAGGGGTACCGGGAGTTCCCCTTCGAACCCATTCTTCAGAGAGCTGGTCGCCTTCAAACTGCGAAGCAAACGAACCCGTAGCGCAGGTAATACACATTACGAAAGGCAGCCTGCGGTTGTTCGCCAACCCGTTCAAGTTGCCGACATTCATTTCACCAATCCATGACATGCGATGGTTGAATACTGTCACACCCTGGTTGATTCGAGTATTCAGCTGTGTCACATTGACGGGATTCCAAACATGAAAATACACCGAATCCATGCCGTGCTGGAGCATGATTTGGCGAGTGTACTCTTTCATAGACGGATTGGATGCGATCTGGCCAGTATTTGCAGCACAAAAACCCCTGCGAAACCACGTTGTGTCACTCACGAAGGGGTCGTTTTCGTACCGGATTGACTTGGATACCATCGCGTTAAGATGGTCGTAGGAACGTGCCGGTAATCTCCCGATACCGATGTCGGGAACAGGATCTGGATTCTGGCCGGCAAACGTGCCATAATAGTTGTCCAACTGACTACCTTCAGTGGCCAGGAGAAACGGCGCCGGAGTAGAGCCGTCGGCATCTCCGATGAGCAGCACAGACTCCAAAGTTCCATTGCTTGCTGTATATTGGCCGTTGATATAGGTACGAATCGCCGTTGCCGTATTACCACCGGTAGTTGTCGTCGTCGCAATATAGGCGTCAATTCCTTTTCTTCTGCGCCAATCAACCAGCGTCTGTACGGTTGCAATTGTGGTTGGGTCGTCCACACAAATGATAAGCTGCTTGCCCGGCACCAAAGGCAACTCGTCCAGTGCACTGCCTCGATAGTTCTCGAATGTTGAGTACAGTTTCTCCCAGTCCGGCGCGATAGATTGCGGCGTAGTTTGCAGTTCATTTTCACCCAAACCACCGACATTTTCAACAGCCGCTTCAAGCTGATCATAAACTCGCATCTC